>JAGRHW010000112.1 GCA_020444765.1 Gammaproteobacteria bacterium
CGAAACCGTCACCATCGTCTATCACGGCGAAGTCGCGCATCGCGACTCCACCGGCAGCGGCGGCGTTATCGGCCCGGGCGACGTACAGTGGATGACCGCCGCTTCAGGCATCCTGCACGAGGAATTTCACTCACTCGAATTCAGCAAATCGGGCGGCCTGCTGGAAATGGTTCAGCTTTGGGTCAATTTGCCCGCCCGCGACAAGATGTCGCCGCCGGCTTACCAGACTCTGCTCAACGAGGAAATTCCGGTCGTCTCCCTGCCAGACGAAGCCGGTCGTTTGCGTGTCATTGCGGGGGAATTCCACCAGGCCAATGGCCCGGCCAAAACCTTCAGTCCGATGGATGTCTGGGACCTGCGCCTGCGACAGGGTAAAAACCTGAGTTTCGACTACCCGGCCGATCGCACCCTGGCGCTGATCGTCCTGCAGGGCTCCGTGCAATGCAACCAGGAGCGCGCCTCCCAGGCCGAACTGCTGATACTCGACAGGCAAGCCGGCCATGTCAGCATCGACGCCGACACGGATGCGATTATCCTGGTACTCGGCGGCGAACCGATCAATGAACCGGTCGCCGGTCACGGCCCCTTTGTCATGAATACCCGCGCCGAGATCCTTCAGGCTTTCGAGGATTTCAACTCGGGGAATTTCGGCCGGCTTTGATGGCAGGCAACGTGCTATAACCCACCGTCATTCCCGACCTGGTCGGGAATCCAGCTGCGGACTATTCGGCGATACCGGTCACACCGGTTATCGAAAAACCAACCGGACTTTACCGGGTCAAGCCCGCTCGATGATCAGCGAAGTCATCCCTGTTGCTGTGTTACTGGATCCCCGATAAGAGCACTCGGGGATGACGTTTCCTTTGACCGATGCGCTCGGGGATGAAGCTCCTGCGCGGAAATGACATTGTCATTTCCCTCAGCAAAGGAACTTGAGGGTGGCGCTTCTCCAACAAGAGCACCCGGAGACACCTCACTTCCTTTGTCAATATAGCGTTTTCGTTTCGAAGCCTTGAGCTTCGCCAGATCGGCCAGCAGAAAGCCATCCACACAGGACGAAAACTCATCATCGATATTCCAGGCCAGAAATTGTATACCGGTTTTGTCGAAAACTTCCGGATACTGTTTATACAAGGTTGGCACACTGACATTATAGTGCCTCAGCAACACCTTGAGCTGTTTGAAGTCGGCCTTGTGGTCATTGCCGAGAAAGTGCCTGCCGATCA
Organism: Gammaproteobacteria bacterium; assembly: GCA_020444765.1. The sequence goes on from JAGRHW010000112.1 coordinate 1,227, forward strand.
GAACCTGCTCCTGGCGGCTCAGGGCAAACGGCTGGCGGGCGGCGACCGGCGATTCCTCAACCCCGTAATAATGGTTGTAGTAATACACCAGAAGATTGATGGCGCCTTTCGGATAGGCATTGCTGATGCTCACCGGGCCAAACAGATACGTGATTTCCGGGTGATGTCTGAGGTAGGCGCCTATTCCCTGCCACAAATAATCGAGCGCCCGGCTGCCCCAGTAACGTGGCTGAACAAAACTCCGTCCCAGTTCCAGCCCTTTTTTCCGGTAATCCGCAAACGACTCACCCAGAACAAACAGCGACTGGACATAAAGTTCCGATGTTATCGCGGCACAGCGTGCCACCCGGTATGAGCCGACGATCTCCAGTTCATTATCATCCCAGAGCACGATATGTTCGTATTTCCGGTCGTACTCGTCGTTATCCCGGCGCTGACCGCTGCCTTCACCGACGCGGCGGAAACTGATTTCCCGCAAGCGGCCTATTTCGCGCATGACTGCTGAGTCCGGATGATAACTCAGCAGATGGATGGACATATTATCGGTAGTACAACCCAGGAGTCTGGACGATTTTATTTCCTTGCGCAGCTGCGCTCTCGATTCAGGGTGCGCGATGGATTTTTCAACCGGGAACAGACCGCTTTTGTTTTTACCGATTCTGTAGAGATGTCGCCTGAGTTGCTTGACCAGGACATGCCTCGGTCTTGTATCACGTACGATCACATTGGCCGGAATCATTTCCCCCACCGTAACCGGCAGATTGCGCGTCCGCTGCCAGAACATCTCATTGACCAGCAACAAACCGGCAGCGGGTTTGTTGAGTGCCGATATGCTGTAAAAAAGCGCTGAGTTTCGCGCATTAACATGTACCGGCAACAACGGCGCGGAGACACGTATGGCAAACCTCAGAAAGCCGTCGTTCCAGTTGGTATCCCGCACGCCTGTTGGTCTGGCGCGGGAAACTTCACCGGACGGAAAGAAAATCACCGCCTGCTCTTCTTCCAGAGCCTTTTGTACGTCTTGCAACTGACGCCTGGAACTCAGTCCGCCCAGCACATCGACCGGCAACAGCAAGGATTCCAGCGGTTCAAGCCGTGACAGCAGCTCGTTGGCGACAATTTTCACATCCTTGCGGACTTCACTGACCATTTTCACCAGACACAGCGCATCGAGCGCGCCCAGCGGGTGATTGGCGAAAATGATAACCTTGCCCGTGGCGGGAATATTTTCCCGGCTGGTATTGGAGACCGAATAAGACAACTGGAAATATTCCAGCACCCGCTCGACAAACTCCAGCCCCTTGGCCTCCTGATTGATCTCCAGGAACTCATTGACCGTCTTTTCATGAAACAGACGTTTGAGCAGTTTCAGCAGGGATATTCGGAAAAAGTCAGGACTCTGCCCGAGAAAACCGGGGTACTTTTCCAGTACCAGGCTTTCAACGCTGAGCATCGGCGGCGTATGTCTTATTGGCCCAACCGGCTTCACCGATTCCGGCGTAGCACGGCGCTTCCTTCTCGATATTCTCCTCGGCCGCTTCAATCCGCGAGGTTTCAGACCAGTGTATCAACTGCAGGGTTCCGTCGTGAGACTCGGTCAGGGCGGTACAGTGCTCCACCCAGTCACCGTCATTGCAGTAAAGCACGCCATCGATCTGCCGTATGCCGGCTTTATGAATATGCCCGCAGATATAACCCTGATATTCATTCTGCAAGGCGGTTTCGGCAGCGACCGATTCAAACTTGTCGATATAGACATTCGCATCATTGAAGCGATGCTTCAGCCAGGAAGATAAGGACCAGTAAGGCTTACCGAAAAACCCGCGAATACGATTGAGGTATCTGCTGAGATTGAGCAACAGGGTGTAACCATGGTCACCGACAAAATGCAAGACCCGGTTGAACCGGACTTCGGTATCGAACTCATCGCCATGACTGACAAAGAAGCGCCGGCCATCCGCCATCACGTGTTCGTCAGAGGCTTTGATTTCTATACCCAGAATTGAGTTCCCTGTTATTTCACGCAATACCGCGTCGTGGTTTCCGGGGATATAAACGACCCGCGTCCCGGTTTGCGCTTTTTTGACGATTTCACCGACTATCTGTCCCTGCTTCGATGTCCAGAAAAACTTTCGCCCAAACTGAATCAAATCGAAAATATCGCCGACAAGATATAAATATTCCGAATCCGTTTCCTGCAAAAAATCCAGCAGATAATCCGATTTACAATTTTTGGTACCAAGGTGCACATCGGATATGAATATGCTTCGGTATTTTTCCATCTATCCGGCCTTGTTTACTGCACGTGAGGCAAAAATAACCGGGTTTTATGACGCAACTGCGTCTTTTCCGTGAATTTTCAATTACAAGCTTGATACGTTCCTTCGAGATAAACATACTTATTTCAGGATAAAACGTGGAATGGCAGCGGGCTTTATCACCGGCTCCTCACTTTTTGGAGACTTTCGATAGTGCAGTATGGCGGCATAGTTTCCCGCAGTTTGCCTCACCTGAAGTTCGCCGCCATGTTTAGAGGCAACGTTCCGGAACCAGGGCAATATTTGCGGATCAGGATGCACATTGAAAAGGTTTAGCCACTTCAGAAGCATATTCCTGAATGAGCCTGGCATCTTCTGCATATCCGAAAAGTCGACTACATGGATATAGCCGCCTGGCGCCAGATTGCACAAAGCCACTTCAAGCGCCAAACGCCAATCCGGCAGCATGGACAGCACATAGGAAAACAATACGTGATCAAACGGTTGACGCCTGCCGATCATATCCGGTGTCACGTCTTCTGCCAGACCTTGCATTATCTGGACATTACCGGTATATCGTTTCCTGCGATGGAGATTTTTCCGTGCAACATCGAGCATCGCCGCCGAGGCATCGACGCCGTATAAACGGTTATACGGATACTGATAAGCCAGTTTGCAAAGATTGCGAGCTGTTCCGCAACCGATTTCCAGCAACACCTCGTCGACCTGCAACTCTATTTCCGAGAGCAGGGCATCCCGCCCGATCAGATAATATTTTCTGGAAAAATCGTAAAAATGCCTTTGATACAGGTACTGGGCATCCATTTTCTCGCTGATGCGCATCGCTCATCTCGCATTCAGGATGTACAGATGAAAGCCACCGTAGATCGCAGATCTGTCCTGCTTGAAAAGGGTTTCTGAGCGTTCCGCCTCGTACGTGAAGCACGCCATCAGATCGTCGGGCAGTACCCGCTCCAACGGTGAGTCACTGGCCGCGGTACGGAAGATAACCCGGCTTCCCGGCTCCCCGGTACGTGCAATTTCGCGAAACAGCGTGGTCAGGACTTCGTCCGACATCCAGTCGAGGGAATCGAGCAATACATAGCGGTTCAAGGAGTTCGCCGGCTGCTTTGCCAGAAACTCATGCAAAGAGTTGCTATGAGTTTCGACCTTGTGCAACTGTTCACGGATCAGGGAATAATTGTCTTTTTTCAGATAGGCAGGTACGGCACGACGCTTGTCATGATCGTAGGCGAGTTTGAACCCCTGCCAGGCAAAATAATTGTCACTTACGGGAAAGTCACAGGCCAGTCGACTCACTCGCTCCCTGAGTTGATTGACAAGCCCGCCCCCGGATTTGAGCGCTGCGTATTGCTGGGGCGGTATACCAAGACTGAACAGGGAAACCGGCAGACGGCTCAGTGTTCTTACGACCATATTGTCAAAAAACGGTTGGATATTTTTTTCAAACATCAACCGTTGCTCTTGCAGATTTTTTGCCTCCAGCAGGGCCTCGGGTTTGCAGCCACTCAAGCGACCCAAAAAGTGCAGAAAACGCATGAAATAACCGAAGCGCGTTTGTTTATACAAACCACTCGTGAACATAACGATCCGTCTTCCCCCGAAAACTGTCCGTTTCCGCCAGAAATCATCCAGCGATTTTCCAATATACGGGCTGATATAGCGGTCGTAGTTTTCCTGATTTTTCTGTTTGTCCGCATAACCGAAAAAATCATAGTAAGACTCGTAATCCGGCAGTTTTTCAAGCGCCTTGATTTTCAGGCGCGTCAGTGCCAGATGGTACGCATTGATATCCAGCGCTGTAATTTTGGCCGGCGATGCGGTGAGGTAGTTAAGGATATTACAACCACCGGAAGCGATAGTCAGGACGCGGCTTTCGGCGTCCAGCTCAAGCGCGGCGAGATCGACGTCAGGATCTTCCCAGATCTGGTTATAGATAAAACTGTTGAACCAGGCGCTGAAAAATCGCTGATTCAGGCCTTGCAGAGAATACAGTGGGTGTTGGTGTACGGCATTTTTTACTGCGCCTGCTGTCGATTCCATATCATCACATTGAGATTTGCCAGCTTTCAAGTCTGCGCAACTCGTGTGAACGATCCATGTCAGTATCATAAAGATTTAATGAATACAAGACAGAACCCCAGGTCGATATTGACTGACCCGGCCCTGAACGAAATCGGGCTGCATACACGCAGCCCGATTCTTTTACCCTGGCAAAGCGTAAAACCTATTGCTGTAAAACACCTTCAGGATTGATATAAGACTGTGTACTGTATTCAGAGGCCGGCAACTTATTAATCGTACCGACACGCTCTACATAGTCCGAGAATGACTCAGCATAATCCAGATAGGTATCCAGCCGTCTTTCTTCGATGATCTCACCAAACGTCAGATAACCATCCTTACCGCCGGCGGTAAAACTGTTGGTTACCACTTTATACAGTTTAGCCGTATCGATCGGACCCCATTCGGTATCGGTCTTCAACTTGACCTGCAGATTACCCACTCTTGATCCGAAAGCCTGTGTCATATCGACATCCCAGCGCAAACCCGATGCATAAGGATAGGCACCTGTGGAACCCCCTTCGGCAACACTGAAATCGAGCGCCTCTTCGAGAACCTGCTTGATCTCGGCACCGGTCATATCCAGATTGTACAGGGTATTGGCAAAAGGCAGCAGGGTGTAGGCGTCGCCGATGGTAATATCGCCCGCCGGAATATCAACCCTGACACCGCCGCCATTCTGTATCGCCACGTCGGCTTCAATACTTTGCTCCTTGAAAGCCAGCGCGACCAGGTTGCTGATATCGCTACCCATGGCATTGGTTTTTTCCGTACATCCGGCTATTTGACTGCGTCCTTCTCCCGGAATGCGTTCGAAACAAAGGTCTTCGCCGGCGGTACCTATAACCGTGGTTTTCAAGACTTCCACCTGATCGCCATAGAGTGTTGCGATTTCCTGGGAGGCCGGGTCCGGCGTGACCACCGACAGCGCTTCGGTGTTATCGATGATGCGCAGCACGGCCTGTCTGTCCGCGCCTGCCAGTTCTTCACCTTCTCCTTCGGCATTGTCACGCATAAATGTGTCAGCAAGCAGCAGATGCGGCGTTCCGTTACAGGAAACGACATTGCCCACGTCATCGAAATCAACCTTTAACTCACCGACCACAGCCGCATATTGCCAGGCTTGCGCTACGCAGACACGATTTCCGTCCTTATCAGTCGCCACGGTCGGATACGGTCCCTGCGGCTCAAGGCCAAACTCGGTGAACTGATTGCCAAGAAGGGTGTGCGAGTCACCATCGACAATAATATCGACACCGGTCAAACCGGCTGCCATCAGCAGATCGCGCTCGTACTGGTTATGCGTCAGGAGGACGATTTTATTAATTCCCTGCGCCACCAGCTCGTCGATGTATTTCTGTGAGGTCTCCGCTTCGTCGAGAAATTCGGTGCTCTCCAGAGGGCTTGAAGAATTTTTGGTTTTGTTGGCGATTTCGATTCCGATGATACCAATCTTTTCGCCGCCGACTTCTTTCACGAAATACGGCTTGATGTAATCCGTCGCACTTACCGGGGCCAGAGGCGTACCGACTGCCGGCACTACGTTGGCACCCAGCACTTCTGTGTTACAGGTTTCATCATCAAGGAAATCAAGAAAACGCTTCAGGCCTTCATCGCCATCATCAAATTCGTGGTTACCGACCACAAAGGCGTCAAAGCAGACTTCGTTCATCATATCTGCGTCCGCTTCACCTTTGAACAAGGTGTAATACAAGGTACCGGTAACCGCATCCCCGGCATGCAATTTCAGAACATTCGTCGATTGCGTTTCCAGTTCCTTGATTTTGGCATTGACCAGCGGAAACCCGCCGATTTTCACGTCCGTCTCCTGACCATCGAATAACAGCGTGGCGGACTCTGACTCTATATGCGAGTGGTGATCGTTTATATGCAGTATATCGAGAGAATAATCAACAGCGGCTTTATCATCGTCGTCATCATCACTACAGGAGGTCACGGACACCGCGAGACACGCCAGGAAGAGGTAATTCCAAACAGACTTTTTGAACATAGCTAACTCTCTCGATTTTTTTGTAAAGAGACACCCTAGCAATGTTTTTTTTCATTTTGGTGACTGTTTTATGAAGCTTCCGCGACCCGACCGAAACAGCCTGAAGTCCAGTCAATAGTAGTTTACCGACAGCACAACACTGAAATAATGTCTGTAACCCCGATTTAATCAAATGGAAACATTCTTATCACATTGACGGTTCATGATGGCCTTTTCCGAACAAGAGACAAGCACTGAATTTCTTATGAATATAAGTGTCATTCTAACGACCTATAATTCTCCGGAGTGGCTTGAAAAGGTTCTCTGGGGCTTCCAGTTGCAACAAGACCGCGATTTTGAAATTATCGTCGCCGATGACGGCTCTGATGAAAGTACAAGCCAGCTACTTGACAGGATTCAGTTCAACACGGATCTGACGATTCAGCATGTCTGGCAGGAAGACGATGGCTTTCAGAAATGCCGTATTCTCAACAAGGCGATTCTGCGCTCTCGCGGCGATTACATCGTGATGACCGACGGCGACTGCATTCCCCGCAGCGATTTTGTCGCCACCCATCGCCGGTTTGCACGGCCCGGTTATTATCTCTCCGGTGGTTATTTCAAACTGCCGATGGACATCAGCAAAAGCGTCAGCTTTGAGGACATTCGCTCGGGCAAGGTCTTTTCCTCAGAATGGCTGCGAAAGCAGGGCCTTGATAAAGGTAAAAACACGCTCAAACTTGATGCCAATGGAATCGGCTCGACTCTGCTCAACCATCTGACGCCGACCAAGAGAACCTGGAACGGTCACAACGCGTCCGTACATCGCACGCACGCGATCCGCGTCAACGGTTTTGATGAACGCATGCGTTACGGCGGTCAGGACTGCGAATTCGGAGAGCGGCTGCGCAACGCCGGCCTGAAAGCCAGACAGATCCGCTATAGCGCCATCTGCCTGCATCTTGATCATGCCCGACCCTACCGTTGTCAGGAATCACTGGAACGCAATCGCTCAATTCGCGAACACACCCGACGTTTTCGCGTTGTGGAAACACCTTTCGGCATCAGAAGGCTTGATGTCGATACGGCGCAAACTCCTGAGCTGGTCTCCGAAGGCGCGTAGTCAACCGGCGTTGAAACCGGGCAAGGCCAGCTGGCTGAACTCATCACGGGCAAGAAACCGGTCAGCAACAGCGGCAAAATGTTGCGGACCGGGCGTGGACCACTTATCCGGAATACAATAAACCTCATTCAGAAATCGCAGGTACCGGTCTCTCAACTCGGCATCGGGAGACCAGCTTAGTAATTTCTCAAAGCCTTCATTCAACTGCTGCTGGTTATCAGCGCTCAAGACCAGTCCGTCAATCCGGTAGCAGGCTTCACCTAAAGTCATCACGGGCTTTTTCAGAATCAGCCCCTCCAGCCCTACCGTTGAATTAATCGTGATCAGGCCGAGACTGTTTTCAATCAATTCCGGCGTGGTATTGCCGTTGGCAAACAGCGCAGCCGGATGGCGCTCGTACAGATGCTCAAAATGTCCGGGCCAGGACGGGTGCTCCTTAAATACAACCTGCATGTCGCCACGGTCCGTATGCTGATCAAACGCCTCCATCACCGCCTCAAACAGCGCTTCCATGTTTTTGATCCAGGGCGAATGACAAACGATCTGCGTATCGTCCGGTACCTGGAACGGCACGAAAACATAGTGTTGCGGCAGGCTTTGCGGCGGGGCTTTTTTACGGCGCTTCAGGGGTGGACGCTGGACGATACCGTTGATGGCTTTATGCTGACTCGCAAACGGATAGGAGCGGTAAAATCCCGCGTTTCTGGGCAATGACGAATCCTGATTGACGCCTTTGTCGTCCAGCGTGCAGGTACCGGGCAGCAGGCCGTTTTCAAAATAAAAAACTGCAATCGACAAATCCTTCGCGGCGCGCGCAATCGTCACGCCCGGCATTTTTTTGCCGTTCCAAAGCCCGACATAATCAGGCGACTCATCCTTGAAAAGCGCGATATATTTTGCATACCGGCAACGCTCCTTGAAGCCTATGATCCGGGCATAGAGCGCGGCGACAATCGGTGTCGTCAGCAACCGGGGGAATTTTTTTCGCCTTCTCTCGAGTTGCTGACTAACCACGGCGGACGGATTGAACTCAAGCGCAAAGCGCCAGAAGTAAAGTGTTCTGTAATATTTCGTGCCGATAATATGCACACTCGACTCGAATGGCATGACGCTTTTGAGTGTGGAAAAATATTTTGCCTGGTTATTCCGGCGGGAAACAAAAAGAACTTTCATGGCGACATCACAAATGCCCGCCAGCTTAGCGCAGGTATATGACCGAAAGGTTAATGCGACCAGTGGCCGGTATTTGGCATTGTTGCTGGATTCCCGACAAAAGCGCTCGGGAATGACGCGTTGATTAATCTCATTTAACCACTTCGTCATCC
>JAGRHW010000113.1 GCA_020444765.1 Gammaproteobacteria bacterium
CGGACAATCCGGCCAGCCCGCTGGTTTACAAGGGCGTGGTTTTCAATGAGATGAAGGGCGCGATGAGTTCAGCAGTGCAGCGCATCTGGCAGGATATGCAGTCCGCGTTGTTTCCGACCGTCACCTACCATTACAACAGCGGCGGTGAGCCGGCGGCCATTCCGGATCTGACTCATCAACAGCTGGTCGACTTTCACGCCCGTCATTACCAGCCGTCGAACGCGACCTTTATGACTTACGGCAGTTTTCCGGTTGAGGAGCATCAGCAGAAAATGCAGGAGCTGGCGCTCGAAAAATATACCAGACAGGATTTCGATCTGCGGATTCCGGCGGAAAAACGCTACCCGGAGCCGCTCACCGTAAGCACCCGCTACGCGCTCGACGAGCACGACGACAAGACGCCGAAGTCGCAAATCCTGCTCGGCTGGCTGCTCGGCAGTGTCACCGACCTCGACGCCACCATGGACGCGCAAATGCTGTCCAGCGCTCTGCTGGATAACAGCGCCTCGCCGCTGCGTCATGCACTCGAAACCACGGACCTCGGCAGCTCGCCGTCGGACCTGTGCGGACTCGAGGAATCCCTGTCCGAGGCCGTCTTCGTCTGCGGCCTGGAAGGATGTCGCCCGGAGGACGCGGAAAAGGTTCAGAACCTGATTCTGTCGGTTATCAGCCATGTGGCTGACAACGGCGTTCCACAGTCACAGCTGGAAGCCATCCTCCATCAGCTGGAACTCAGCCAGCGGGAAGTCGGCGGTGGGCATTTTCCCTACGGCCTGCAGTTGATGGTGAAATCCCTGTCGCCCGCGCTGCACGGCGCCGATCCTTTCGAGGTTCTGGATATCGAACCAGTACTCGAACGGTTGCGTGGGAAAATTCGTGATCCGGATTACATTCCCGGTCTCGCCCGCCGTCTGTTGCTGGATAACCAGCACCGGGTTCTTTTGACTGCCGAGCCCGACACCGGTCTCGCCGCCGAACAGAACGCAGCGGAAACAGCCCGCCTCGTCGAGATGAAAAAATCGCTCGGCAAGGACGACGAACAACGCATTCTCGAACTGACCGCAAGACTCAAACAGCGCCAGGAGTCCGAAGACGACCCGGAGCTGCTGCCGAGCGTGCGGGTCGACGATGCGCCAAAGGATTTGAAAATCCCGGAACCCGAAACCCTCGAAATCGGCGCTACCAAAGCCAGCTATTTCCCGACCGGCACCAACGGGCTGGTTTATCAACAGGTCATCCTCGAGATACCGGACATCGGCGAAGAACTGCTCGACGACCTGCCGCTGTTCTGTGACTGCCTGAACGAAGTCGGTATCCGCGATCTCGACTATCTGCAGACACAGGAACTGCAAGCCGCGGTAACCGGCGGCATAAGTGCCAGATTGTCGGTACGCAGCCCGTTCGACGATCTGCAGGGACTCAATGCCTATCTGGTCCTCGCCGGCAAAGCTCTGTACCGCAATCAACAGGCGTTTGCCGAACTGATGCGCGACATGTTTGCCAGCGCGCGCTTCGATGAAACCGAACGCCTGCGGGAAATGATCTCGCAAATGCGCGCCCACAGGGAATCCGGCATAACACAGGCCGGACACCGTCTGGCGATGCAGGCGGCGAGCGCCGGCAGCTCGCCCTACGCTCAGCTGACCCACCGCTGGGACGGCCTGCTCGGTATACGCAATATCATCGCTCTGGATAATGCGCTGAAAGATGACCAGCAGTTGTCCGCCCTGGCGGCGCGCTTCAAAAAAATTCAGGCGCTGATACTACAGGCTCCGCGACAATTTTTACTGGTTAACGACGACGAAAATATTGACGATATTTCCGCGACGCTTGACGGGCTTTGGAAAAATCTGCCGCAAAGCCAATCCACGTCGGAATTTTCCGTCCCTTTCCGGCAGACGCCGGTAAGCCAAGCCTGGATAACCAGCACGCAGGTAAATTTTTGCGCCAAATCCTATCGCGCCGTACCTTATGGACATGCGGATGCTGCTCCGCTTACCGTCCTCGGCAATTTTTTACGAAACGGCTTTCTGCATCGCACGATCCGCGAACAGGGCGGTGCTTATGGCGGCGGCGCGGCCTATGCCGCCGATACCGGTACGTTCCGGTTTTATTCTTACCGCGATCCCCGCTTTGCCGATACCCTCAGGGATTTCGACCGGTCACTGGAATGGTTGCAAAACGGCGCCCACGACCAGCGCCAGCTTGAAGAGGCCATACTTGGCGTTATCAGTGATATCGACCGTCCGGATTCTCCGGCCGGGGAAGCCGCCGGCACCTGGTTCGCCAGCCTGCACGGCCGCACGCCCGCCAGACGCAGGGAGTTTCGCCGAAGAGTCATGGACGTGACGCTGGCCGATCTGCAACGCGTCGCCCGCGAGTATCTGAACCCGGCAGCGGCCAATATCGCGGTCATCACAAATAACACAAGCCTGGAACAGCATAACAAGGCGAACCCGGACCTGACGTTGGAGGCCTGTTTGCTCAAATAATGGCAGGCACCACTACCCGGCTGAACAAGCCGGGTAGCGCCTATCCTTCTCTTCCCCCCGCCCGTCATCGCCAGCGCCATCAAGCCACTCCTACGCCATATCCGCGGCAATCCAACGATCGGCCAAAGAAATAACTAATTGATTATAAAATATTTTTCGATATCCAAAATACAACAAAATAATCACTGATACGCATATAAGTATTGACTAATATCAATGAACTCACTTCGCCAGCAACTGTAGACTCCACGCAAGTTCGCTAAACGTGGGAGAACGGTCATGGAACTGTGGATGGATTTATTGTTCGGTAACTGGATCGGTTTGCTTTCGATGTTCACCATCGCCTTTATGCTGGTCATGATGGCTTATCTTTGGGGCATGTTTTTAAAGCGCTCAAAGCCGACTGACAATACCAAAGTCAAACACTAGATCAACTAAACCAGGCTTTGCCTTTTAGCGCGGTAGGCCGCTCATCGGTTGCTTTGCATCACCACCGCTTATGGTTGTGATGGCTGGCCGGTAAAGACTGTTATAAAATGACTGCGGAATATTCCTGCCTCCGGAGTCATGACGGTGTTCTTTCGTAAAACTGCCGATACAGTCAAACCGGCCGGGCTTTTCCCGGAACTCGACCAGGCGGGCTGGTGGCGTTTATTCGGTGACGCCAGCCCCGCGCAGATTGCAAAGGGCAGCAGGATTTTCAGTCCGGGAGATCCCTGCAGCAACTTTCTGATCGTCCTGGAAGGGTCGGTAAAAGTAGTCCAGCTCTCCGAAACCGGCCGCGAAATCGTTTTATACCGCGTGCAGAATAACGAATCCTGCCTGCTGACAACCGCCTGCCTGCTGGCCAATGAAAACTATACCGTCAGCGCAATCGCTGAAACCGATGTCCACGCACTGACTTTACCCGCCGAAGCCTTTGCCCGCAGCATGGAAAATTCCGCCGATATGCGCCGCTTCGTGTTTAATGATTACAGCCGCCGTATGGCAGACTTTTTCGTGCTGATTCGCGAACTGGCCTTCGAAACCCTGGATGTGCGACTTGCGCACCGGCTTCTGCAACAGGCCGGCGATGCCGATTCGCTCAGCATCACCCACCAGGCGCTGGCCGACGAACTCGGCACCACGCGCGAGGTCGTCAGCCGGCGGCTCAAGGAATTCGAACAGCTCGGCTGGATTCAACTGCATCGGGGGCGTATCGAACTGAGCAACCGGACAGCCCTGGAAGACAACCGTTAATTCCGTAACAATTTTGCGGTAAAAAAAGACGCCTTGTGTAACTGCGGATACAGACACGGGTCCGGAGACTTTGAGATTATACTGTTCGGGTCAACGCTATATCTGGAGAACAGTGAAATGTTTAAGAACAATGTAGGAACCGTCGACAGGGCTGTACGGATTATCATCGGCCTGGTGCTGATCAGCCTGGTGTTTCTCGGACCGAAAACCGCCTGGGGCTGGATCGGCCTGATACCGCTCGCCACCGGCGTAATGGGCAGTTGCGCCCTGTACACCCTGCTCGGCATCAACACCTGCCCGGTAAAAGACAAGCCCAGTAACTAGACCGGAGCAGCCAAACAAACAAAACCCCGGAATCCGGGGTTTTGTTTTCGTCTGCTTAACCGGCAAGCGGCAATTCCAGTTGTGCATGGGTCAGAAAGACCCGATCCACCTCGCCTTCATGCAGCAGTTTCAGATCGTCGAGACAGGCTTGCATCTGCGCAATATCGATCCGGTTGTATTCACGGCTCTTGCCGATATCCTCCAGCAGCGTGATGCACAGCTCACCGCCCAGGTGTTCGCGGAATTCATTCAGCGCGCCGGCCACATCGAGCTTATCCAGCTCATAATGATACAGGCTGAAACCGAGGTCGCTGATCAACTCGTAAATACTGCCCATCTGTTCGTCGCTGAGCTTGCCCAGACGCCATGAATACATGGAGTCCAGCATGACGCCGATAGCAACAGCCTCGCCGTGACGCAGCGTCGCGTGGGTCATTTCCTCGAGTTTGTGCGCCAGCCAGTGACCGAAGTCCAGCGGCCGGGCGGTTCCGTATTCGAATGGATCGCCGTTGCCGGTAATATGCTCCAGATGCAGTTCCGCACAGCGCAGAATCATGTGTTGCATGCTCAGGCGCTGAAAGGAAGCAAGCGCGTTTCGATGGTTGTACAGATAGCTGAAAAAACCTGCGTCCTTGATCAGGGCCACCTTGATGGCTTCGGCAATCCCAGCTCGTTTGTCCCGCGCCTCCAGGGTATCGATCAGCGCATGATCGTTGATCACCGCATAAGGCGGCGCGAAAGTGCCGACAAAGTTTTTCCGCTGCTCGTGATTGATGCCGTTCTTGACACCGATGCCGGCATCGTTCTGCGCCAGCACGGTGCTTGGAACACGGATGATCCGCACGCCGCGATGCGCGGTCGCGGCAGCAAAACCGATCGCATCCAGTACCGCGCCACCACCGATAACGAGTGCAAACGAATGACGACAAATCGCCTCCTCGGCCACCTTGTCGTAGAACTGCTTGACCTCCAGCGGCGCCATCTTGCAGACTTCTCCGCCCTTGACGATCAGCGGTTCGCCGGTCAGTTGCAGCGTGCTGGAAAATTTTTCGCAGTACGCTTTGACTTTTTGCACGATATCCGGATTCGCATCCAGAACCCCACTGTCGATCACCAGCATGATCTTATGCCTGGCCATGCCGGCCTGGTCAACGATATCCCGCAGCAGACGGTTCTCCGGGTCGAAAATATGCTCCGAAAAATAAACCGGATAATTGTATTCAACCGCGAATTTTTGCTTGAGAACCTTCAATTGCATAACGCCTCCTCTGTGTCAGGCTCATCATTTTCAACATTCTGGTAAAAGGGTTCGATCAATCCGTCGTGCAGCAACACCACAGCAATCCAGACGGCGCAGATCACCATGCCCCAGAGTTCACGCACCAGCTCTTCGGATTCCCCTTTCATACCGACCGCAGCGAATGCCTCAAGCGAGGTATTGGCAAAATTCGGCGATAACCAGGCGATCGCGGCCAGATAGATCCCCATGGCAATCCATAACAGACCTTTAAGTTGAATATTGACGATCCCGGCAATACCCACGACCAGTGAAATGCCGTAAAGAGCGATCCAGAACAGACTGTCCGAATCATTGAACTGAACCAGAATCGCGTAGCTGAACAACACGCTCATCAGGATAGAGAAAAATCTGAATATCATTTTAGTCGCCTTGCTTGTCGGATCTGGCCGAAAAATAACCGAGCAGGAAATCATGGACATCGGTCAACCGGTCAATACCGGCGATAGCCTCCGGTATGGAACTGAGCAGCAACGGCTGCTCATCGGCCGACTCTGCGAGCCTGCCGTGGCTGCCATGTACCTGCTTACCGTTCAGCGGTATAACGTCCATTAACATCCGGAAACCTAGCGCTTTTTGTGCCAGTCGGCGGAGTACCCGGAGTTTCGGTAATCTTATTTCGGGATCGATAAAAAGCTCGGCCGGGTCATAGCCTGGTTTGCGGTGTATATCCACCGTGGGGGCAAAATCCGGCGCCTTGTCATCATCGAACCAGTAGTAATAGGAAAACCAGCAATCACGTTCAGCAAGCGCCATTAAATCGCCACTGCGTTCGTTGTCGACGCCCCACTGCCGCATTTGCTGACGGTCCAGCACCTGCGCGACACCTTCGGCCTGCTCAAGCAGCTGTTTGACCGTCGGAATATCCTCAGCCTGTTTGACGTAGACATGAGCCACCTGATGATCGGCCACGGCAAAAGCCCGGCTGGCGCCGGCATCCAGCAGCTCCGTCCCCAGCGAGTCACGCACGGCGATGTAGCCGTGTTCACGCAACAAGCGGTTGAGGGCCAGTGATCTGTGTGTTTGCGAAATACCGTATTCCGAAACAACCATCACCTGCGCGCCCAGCGCCCTGACCTTGTCGATCAGTTCGCCGGCAACCTTATCGATCTGCCGGACGTCTTCCACCACATCGGGATGCTCGGGGCCAAGCCGCTGCAGGTTGTAATCCAGATGCGGCAGATACACGAGTTGCAGATCCGGCCGGTGCCAGGAAAACTCCAGCGCGGCCGCACTGGCGATCCATTCACTGGAGCGAATATCCGCTGTCGGCCCCCAGAAATTAAAGAACGGGAATTTACCCAGGACCTCTTCAAGTTTTGCATGAAGATCCGGTGGGTTGGAATACAGGCCGACGATCTTGCGCCCGTCGGCCGGATAATGCGGACGCGGCGTCACCGAGTAATTGACATCGGCGTACATGTTGTACCACCAGAACATATTGGAACAGCGGAAGTCAGGCTTGTATTGTCGCACATTGTCCCAGATCTTTTTCGACTGGATCAGATGATTGGATTGTTGCCAGAACTTGACCTCCGCCTGTTCCCGCCAATACCAGCCATTGCCCACGATGCCGTGTTCACCGGGCAGCTTGCCGGTCAGCATGGACACCTGCGCCGTGGTCGTCACTGCCGGGAAAACACCCTCCATGGGCTTGGCCTCTGTTTCCTCAGCCAGGCGGTTGAGATTCGGAGTGTTTTCACCCAGCAGACCGCGGGTCAGACCGACGATATTGATCAATACAATCGGTGCGTCAGGCAGCTTTGGTGTCATTGTTTTCCTTGTCGAGCAGACCATAGTGTGACAGGCGGTCGTAAACGTAGTCCAGTTCCGCGGCAATACCACGAATCAGCGCTTCATCGTCGTCCGCACGCAGTGAAGCCGGCAAGACATTCCAGGTATAGGTTTCGACTTCCAGATGCGGTCTGATGTGCCGGTTTTCCGCTAAAAAGGAAAATACCTGTTCGGTCGCGAATTGCGTGGTGCCGAGTCCGCTGTCGTTGATGATGTTCAGTTGCAACGGCACGTGATAGTGAATCCGCCACTCCTGGCCCGGTTCCGGCGGTATCGATTTCAACGCCTCGGGCAGATCGTCACAGGTGTCGATACGACCATCGGCCTGTCTGATGCTGGTCTGATGCAAATACCGGGGTTCGAGAAACGGCTGCAGGTTTTTACGCATTTCGCCGGCCGAGCAGTCTGTCAGGCGCAAGGCGCTGGATAACTGAATCTTGCCGATCACGATACCTGCATCGTGGATTTTTTTCAGGGATTGGCGTATATCCTCGAACATCACTGCCTGATGGCAAACGTCGTAACAAACGCCGAGATAACGGCGGATTTTATCAGCCGGAAACTTTTCTTCTTGTGCTAATGTCGCCAGATCCCGGTTAAAAAAATTCACGATATCGTCGGTTTTTTCTAAAACGCAAGCCGGTTCCATTTCCAGACAAACGCGGATATGCTTGCCGGTATTTTTTTCCAGACGCGCAAGCTCCGCGACGAGCCGCAGAATATTTATCAGACTGTGCTGGTGCTTTGCGGTCGTCCAGTACTGTTGAAAACCAAGCGGCAGGGTTGAAATCGTTCCGCTGTTTTCATCGGCCGGCAGACAGGCCGCCAGCAGTTTTGCCAGGCTCACGGTATAATCAAGACGGGCCCGTTCCGACCAGTCCGGCAGATACACCGAGGCCTTGATCACCTCCTGATGAAAATCACCGAACGGGAAACCGTTCAGCGACTGCAGCCGTAAACGATTCGCGACAAGCTTTTGTTGCAGGTGTTGAAAATCTGCTTCGTTCTGTGTCGCCAGACTTGCCTTGTTGCTGATCCACAAGCCCGCACCCAGTTCGGCTGCGGCCAGCGCCTCGCGGACCGGACCGACAAAGCGCTCGAGATTGGCGCCGATATCGGCCAGGCTTTCGCCGGGATGCACATTGCTGCAGTAGGCAAGATCTTTCAGTCGCCAGCCCATGGGTCGGAACTCCTGTTACAGCGGCCTGTCAATCAGCCGGCTTCGACAAACGGGTCCTGGCCACGCAGCGCCGAGTTATCTTCCCAGGTGCGTGTCTGGTCGATTCGCGGACGGGTGACTTCCTCCAGCGAGATCTTGCCGCTCTGGGCATAGAAATTAATCGGGTTTTCAAACAGCACGCGGTAGATGGTTTCGTCGCTGAAACCTTCCTTACGCATCGCTTCGCCGGTTTTCGGCACTTTCAGAGGATCACTGACGCCCCAGTCCGCAGCACTGTTGACGACCATTTTTTCGGTGCCGTATTCCTGCAACAATGCAACCATGCGCTGCTCGGACATCTTGGTGTTCGGATAAACCGAATGCGCTCGCCAGCAGCCTGAATCCAGTACCAGCGGCAGGGTTTGTTCGTTGAGGTGGTCGATCATCACCAGTTCTTCGTCGATCCCTGATTCACGAACCAACGCAAGCGTGCGTTTGGTGCCGTTGACCTTGTCGCGGTGCGGCGTATGAATCAGCACCGGCAGATTCAGCTCCTTGGCCAGCTGCACCTGCTCGGCAAAGAACCGTTCTTCATTTGGTGTGATGTCGTCATAGCCGATTTCACCGATACCAAGCACGTTTTCCTTGGCACAATAGCGCGGCAGGATCTGCATGACCTGCTCGGCCAGCGACACATTGTTCGCTTCTTTCGGGTTCATCCCCATGACGCAATAATGACGGATGCCGAACTGTTCGGCGCGAAAATGCTCCCAACCGACCAGCAAATCGAAATAATCCACAAAACTACCGATCGCCGTGCGCGGCTGACCCTGCCAGAACGCCGGCTCTATAACGCCGACCACGCCGGCGGCCGCCATGTTCTGATAATCGTCAGTGGTACGCGACACCATGTGGATGTGCGGATCAAAGTATTGCATCGTCGGATTCCCGTCATATAACGCTGAAAAATCTTACGATTGCATATCCTGTACCAGTAATTTTATCGCCGGATGCCGCTCCCGAGTCGACTGCTCCGCCAGGACTTCGGTCAGCGCTACCGGTAGTTTTTCACCTCGTTCCCGGCAATATTGCAGGGCCTTGGCGGCATAATAACGCTGATCGTCTGACGCACTCATCAGGGCAGACTGCCAGGCAAGCGTCGTCTCTTCCGAGAGATCCTTGCAGGACAAGGCGAGCCACAACGAGGCGGGAATCTCGCGGCCGGCCAGGCGGCGCTCATGCAGATAGTCATCACACATGCGCACAAGTTCGGCGTTACGGCGTTCTTGCAAGCCGACTATGCGGTCGATCGGCAGGTTCTGAAACAACGACTTGAGTACCAGTTGATTGAACGGTGCATCGGCGTAATAACGGGCCGGCAGCGGATTATCCAGCGCCAGAGCGGTAAAAATATCCAGCGCATTAACGCGCTGTACGTCCTCGAGAAACCCGCCGAGGCGCTCATCCTCCAGCAACCAATACAGGCCCAGCACCAGCGAGCGCTTTTCATTATTGTCGCTATAGGCAAACACTTTACGGATCAGCTCAAACGGGTCCGTGTCGGCGGCCATCAAGGCCGAGCCGGTCAGCACGATCCGGCCAAGATCGGTACGGGTCCAGTGCGAAAATACCTGGACAAAGTCGTTTCCGGCACCGGAACTGTCGA
>JAGRHW010000114.1:0-6931 GCA_020444765.1 Gammaproteobacteria bacterium
TGGCCTAAACTCTTTCCTGTTCGAGCATTTTCTGTTTCTGACGAATCCCGTCACAGCCTGAATCAAAGGTAACGTGTGAATAGTTTTGAAGAATCCGGCTTTTCCGATGAGGAAGTCTTTGTTTTTTTACTGAAGATTTATCGCTGGGACTTAGACCACGACGAGCACGCCATGTCACTTTGGGAGCTTGCTTCGGCGCTGGAATACTCGAATGCCGATGTGCTGCAGATTGCCGAAATCCTGCACAGCCGGGGTTTGCTGGATTTCGTCTCAACTTCGGGCGGTGTGTCCCTGACCAGTCTCGGTACCTTTGAGGTCATGCTGGCGTTGTCCCGGCCTGACAAGGCGACTCGCTTTTTTCCGCCCATTTCCCGGTTTTCCGATGCCGGCGTGCCGGTAGCTGCGCTCAAACACGGCAGTTTGTCCGGTTTTGTCAGTCAGCTGCGGGATTTTTGCAGCGACCTGAGTCTTTCCGACGATGTTTCCGATAGCCTTGGCACATTGGTCGATCAACTTGAATTCGCTATCAAAAACGGGCGCAACCCGTCGCTCTCGGATATGAGCGAATTGCAGGCAATCGATCAGCTGCTGACGGTTCAGTTACAGGCCTGAACGCTTTGTAACAACATCCGGCTGGCCGGTTGTTGTTCAATATCCCCGGCCTAATTGTCGCTGTTGTTTTCCCGTTTGCGTTGATTTTGCTGATCGTTGCCGAAGGTTGCCTGGCAGAACGCCGGCTGTCCGTTCGGGAAGGGAGAAGTTGAATCCGTGCACGATTATTCGGGTCAGCGCTGGTGCGAAATGCCCGAAAACAGCTATTATTGAATAATTTGATCGGGTGATGTTCAGTGTGCGCTTCGTGGCTTGATCAGCTTTATAAATAAACAGGTTTGGATGGTCGGGCAGCATGTATTCAGATTATTTCAGTTTTGAGTTTCATCCGTTTTCGCCGACGGTTGACAAGCGTATTTTTTATCCTTCGACAGTGATTACCCAGTCGATGGCAATCCTCCAGCATTCCCTGCTCGACGGTGATCGCCTGCTGGTGCTGACCGGTCCGGCCGGAACCGGAAAAACCTGCCTGATCACCAAGCTTGTCAGCGAGTTATCGCCCCAGGTACGTCATGAATATCTGCTGGCGGACGATTTTACCGACGTCGAGCTGCTGCAGTCGATGGCGCTGGAATTTGACCTGAATGCAAGCCAGGACAGTCGGGTCGCATTGTTTAAGGCCATTACCCGCGAGTTGCGCAATATTTCCTCGCGCGGTCAGAAAATTCTCCTGGTCATCGACAACGCGCATCTGCTTGGCGCACAGGCGCTACGAGCCATCGATAAACTGGTGGATGGGCAGTCGGCCGGTGATTACAGCCTGTCGGTGCTATTATCGGGGCGTACGGATTTACCGCGAAACCTGGTCAAGGAGTTCGGCTCGGTGCGTGATCAGCGATTCCGCATGATTGCGGCCCTGCAATCCATGTCCCAGGTGGATACCCACGGCTATATCAACCACCGGCTCATGAAGGCCGGGGTCAACGAACAGGCGATCTTCTCCAAGGATGTGATCAAGACGATTTACGGCCTCACCCAGGGCGTGCCGAGACGTATCAATGTGCTGTGCGATATCGCTCTGCTCAATGCGTTCTCGAAACAATCGACGACGGTTGGGCAGGCGCATGTCGAACAGGCGCTGCGTAAGCTTGGCTGGTCGGCCAGGCGTCGCGAGCCGTCTGCCAAGGGCGTGACGCCTATCGCGCGCGACAACGGCAAAGGCAACAAGGTGTCGGTCAAGGACGTTACCGGCAACAGTGTCAGTTACAGCCTTAATGGCGACGTCGTCAAAATCGGCCGGGCGCCCGACTGCGATATTCGTATCGATGAGATCAATATCAGCCGTTACCAGGCTGAAATCATCCCGGAAGACAGTGGCTATATCATCAAGAGTCACGGCTCGACGACACCGGTGATGCTTAATGCAAGTTCCGTCAAGTCCGCTCAGCTCAAGGACGGCGATGTGGTGTCCATTGGCAACTACGTCCTGCATTTCGAACTGCCCGCCAGCAACGATGCCGGATCAGAAGGCGTTCGTGCAGCTGGCATCAACTAGTTATTAGGTTTTATGCACGTGGACAATACCTCTACCTCCGCTTTTTCGCTGCATGACGCAATATCGTTGTTCCTGCGCAAAAAAAGCTATTTTCTGTTGCCTTTTGTGGTGATTCTCGGACTGGTCAGCGCTTATGCGATTCTGGCTACAGCCGAATACCGCTCCGAGGCGCGTATTCTGATCGAGCCGCAGGGCCTGCAGCCGAGCGATGACGATTCGGTGGCGAGTTTTACCGAGCATCGGATTCAGATTATCTCCGAACAGATCAAGACCCGTGAAAACATCCACGAGATGATCAAGGTCTTCAAACTGTATCCGGAGTTGTATCTGGAATCGCCGGACAAGGCCGTCGAAAAGCTCGAGGATGCCATCGAGTTGCGGCCGATCAATACCGAGCTGGTGGATCCGGTCAGTGGCCGCGTCCGTGAATCGACGATTGCCTTTCTGCTGGCGTTTGAATACACCGACCCGGTCGTCGCCAAACAGGTTACCGATAATCTGGTCTCGCTGTTTTTGAGCAAGAACCAGGAATCCAGAACCTCGCGCGTTGAGCAGAATGCCGGCTTCCTGACCGAGCAGGCTGACCGCCTGGCCAAAGAGGTGGATGAGCGGGAGAAGCAACTGGCTGCCTTCAAGGAGAAAAACGCCGGCAAGCTGCCGCAGTTGCAGGACGTCAATCTGCAGTTGATCGAGAAGAACGAGCGCCAGTTGCTGGAAGTCTCCGAAGATCTGCGTTCCCTGCGCGAGCAGGCTATCTTCGTGGAGGCGGAATTACGGCAGACCAGCAAGACCGGCATGCTGATTTCCTCGACGGGTGAACGCATCCTGACCAACAGCGAAAAGATCAAGGCCCTGCAGACCGAGCTGGCCGATGCGAGACGCCGTTATTCCAGTAGTCATCCCGATGTGAAACGGCTGGAACGGCAACTGGAAGAGGCGCATGCCGGGCTGAACAATGAAGACGCGGAGTTCTATGCTGCCGATGCCAACGCGCCGGACAATCCGGCCTATATTCAGCTGGAATCGAAACTGAAATCCCTGAATTCGGAAATCGGCGCGATGTCGCGGCGTGAAAGTGCCTTGCGCCAGAAGATCGCGGATTATGAAAAAACACTGACCCAGTCGCCGGAAATCGAGCGTGAATACCTGGCCTTGACGCGTGATTACGAAAACGTGTTGGACAAATACCGCGAAACCAAGCAACGGGTCTTGCAGGCGCAGCTGTCTGAGGCGGCGGAAAAAGGCGATCAAAATGACCGCTTTACGATACTCGAAACTCCCCGTGTCGAAAAAGACCCGGTCCGTCCGAACCGGCTGGCGATTATGGTGATTGGAACCCTGCTTGCGTTATTGTCCGGCGCCGGTGCGGTGATCGTCGCCGATCAGCTGGATCGGACGGTACGAAACAGCCGTGATCTTTCGGCGCTGATCGACGGTCCGCCGCTTGGTGTTATCGGCTATATCGAACTCGGCAGCGATGTCTGGCGAAAGCGGGTACTGGCCTCGCTGCTGCTAATGCTGATTGTGGCTGGCGGAGCGACCGGTTATTTTATTTACAAGTCCAAGGCCGATGATGTTGAAAGTATTATTTCGATGTCGGCCGGCGACACCAGCATTATGGCGGAACAACAATAATGGAACCGATAAAGGCCGCTATCGAAAAAGCCCGCAGGCAGCGTGGTGAGCACTCGTCTTATTCCTTTTCCCGTGGCGTGTCGCGCAAGGCTGAAGAGCTTGCCGACCTGAAGAATATCGAATACACCTGCACCTTTACCCATGAGGTGTCGCGGGCGGAGCTGATTGCCAACCGTGTTATCGCGCAGGAAAAAAAGCACATTTTCGCCGATGCCTATCGCATGATGCGGACCCAGATTCTGTCCAAGCTGCGGCACAATAACTGGAGCACCATCGGTATTACAAGCTCGGGACCGGGGCAGGGCAAGTCGTTGACGGCCACCAATCTTGCCATCAGTATCGCGCGCAACGTCAACCACACGGTCTTGCTGGCCGATTTTGATCTGCGTCGACCGAATATCCGCAATCTCTTCAACTACGAGCGCGAGCAAGGGCTGATCGACTGTATCGAAAACGATGTGCCGGTCGAGCAGGTTCTGTTCACGCCCGGCATCGACGGCCTGGTGGTTCTGCCCGGCGGACATCCGGTCGATGAGTCGTCCGAATTGCTCGGCACGCCGAAAGTTGCAAGCATGGTGCGGGAGATGAAAGAGCGTTACAAAAATCGTATCGTGATTTTCGATTTGCCGCCGATGCTGCTGACCGACGATGTCTTTGAAATCATGCCGATGATTGACAGCATGCTGTTTATTGTCGAGGAAGGCAAAACCAAACGGGAAGA
Organism: Gammaproteobacteria bacterium; assembly: GCA_020444765.1. The sequence continues at coordinate 4,464 of JAGRHW010000114.1, forward strand.
GGTCACCCGTTGCATGGATTTGCTCAAGGGCCATAATCTGCTGGGCACCGTGCTCAACAAATCACATGACAAGATGTCGTCGTACAGCTACAAAACGGCATACTACTAGGATCCGCGCAAGCCATGTATGAGTCTTTTTACAAGCTGAAGGAAAAACCGTTTTCGCTGCTGCCGGACCCGAACTTTTTATACCTCGGCGACGATCAGAGCCTGGCGCTGGCGATGCTCGAATACGGTTTGCTGGACAATACCGGTTTCGTGGTACTGACCGGACCGGTCGGCAGCGGTAAGACAACCCTGATCCGTCAGCTGCTGAAGGGCCTGGACAGCAACGTAAGCGTCGGTTATATCGCCAATACGCATCCAAGCTTCGGTTCGCTGCTGAAGCAGATTTTTTCGGCCTTTATGATCGATGACAAAGGCTTGTCCGATCAAACCGAACTGCACAAACTGTTCGTCAACTTTCTGCTGGACAATTATTCCAAGCAGAAGGAAACCGTATTAATCATCGACGAAGCGCAAAACGTCGATGCCGATGAACTCGAACAATTGCGGCTGATCAGCAACATCAACTCCGAGAAGGATCAATTGCTGAACGTGATTCTGGTCGGACAGCCGGAACTGCGCACCACCATCGCGCTGGAATCGATGAAGCAATTCGCCCAGCGAATCAGCGTTTATCACGAGCTGAAGGCGCTCTCGCGTGACGAAGTACGTAACTATGTCGGCAAGCGTCTGGCGATCGCCGGTTCCGATGACGACATCTTCACCACCGGTGCGATCGACACAGTGACCAAAGCCAGTCATGGTATTCCGCGCCTGGTCAACCGGATTTGTGAATCGGCGCTGGTTTACGGGTTTGCCAAAGGCAGCGAGCGCATCACCTCGGCCATCATCAACCAGGTTGTTATGGATCAACGCAAAGCCGGCCTGCTCGTCAACGACAAACAGACAGAAGGTCTTAGTGAAATGTCACGCGAAACCGAATGGTTCCGCGACTCGCTCGGTGAAGATGACAAGCGCCTGCTGGCGAACTGGGTGTTTTCCGGCTAGGCAATAACAGGCGAATCGCTATTCTCGGAGTGATCGCCGTTAGCGTCATTCCCGAAGTGAGCTGACCCATACCCGTCATTCCCGAAGTGTTTTATCGGGAATCCAGCAAACCCAACAACCAACCGCCACCGGCTATCTGCCTACAAAAAAGCCCGCCCGAGACGCCCCGTACCTCTCAACCTCAACCCCGAACCGAATAAATCAAAAACGCAATAAACAAAGCCACGCCGGCCATCAGCAGTATAAACGTCGTCCAGTCGTTGCTGTCACCTTTCGGGCCGTTTTTAATCCAGTGCATGGCGTTCGGCCATAGCCGGATGATAAAAAACACCAGAATGCCCGCCCAGATAATATTGAACCAGCTGATATCGCCCATCTTGAAAAGACCCGAGAATTCTTGACTGGAATGCTGCCTGCCGTGAGGCCTGAAGAAAGAAAAAGGCCCCGCTCGCGGGGCCTTTCCTGCTTACCGAAGGGCTTATTCGTCGCCCATGATTCCCAGAATTTGCAGCAGGGAAACAAAGATATTGTAAATGTTCAGATACAGCGAGATCGTCGCCCGAACATAGTTGGTCTCACCGCCGTTGATGATACGGCTGGTATCAAACAGGATAAAGCCGCTCATGATCAGGATGATGGCTGCCGACAGGGCCAGCTGCATGGCCGGGATCTGCAGAAAGATGTTCAGGATCACTGCGCCGAGGGCCACCAGCAGGCCGACCATCAGGAAGCCACCCAAAAAGGTGAAATCCTTGCGGCTGACCAGTGCATAGGCCGACAGACCCAGAAAGATCATGCCCGTACCGCCCATTGCGGTCGCCACCAGCTGCGGGCCGTTGGGCAGTTGCAGATACATCGACAGCATTGGTCCCAGGCCAAAGCCGAGCAGGCCGGTAATCGCAAAGACCACCCCGATGCCGGCAGCGGAATCCTCGGTACGCGGCAAGGCGAGCCAGATGAGGGCAAAGGCGCCGACCGTGCTGACCATGGAAAACATCGGCGGAACTGCCAGAACCATGGAAACGCCCGCTGTCAATGCGCTGAACAGCAAGGTCATGGCCAGCAGCGAGTAAGTGTTTTTCAGTACCTTATTGGTAGCTAAAACACCTGTTTGCTGAATACTATGTGTTTCTTGCATCGTCACTCCTCGTTAAAAATGCTCGTAACTAACCCAAAAAGACTTCCCGGACATTATAGACAGACTCGGCAGGTCATTTCAGACCATTAGTGTGAATATCCGGTTAAGTGTTCCCTTTCCCTATGAAAAATTAGTGCCTTTGCCTAAAAATTCAATAGATTGGCCGTGTCGAGAAGGCCCGCCAAGCCGCGTTTGGGAAATTTTTGTCCTATAGTAGCATTTATCATGGAATTTCAGTATCATGCGCCGCTTCCGGAGAGGTGGCAGAGTGGTCGAA
>JAGRHW010000114.1:6961-9968 GCA_020444765.1 Gammaproteobacteria bacterium
TCTTGAAAACCGTTGACTGTAACAGGTCCGGGGGTTCGAATCCCTCCCTCTCCGCCAGAATCTTATTATTTCCCCTTAAAAATCAATGACTTGATTTTTACTTTTCTTGTTTTTTTGTATCTATTCGGGTTGTAACTAACCACATCAAGCGTGTAATGATAGCGGCCGGTTTGTAGCGCTAATGTCAATGTGGGTTGTCCTGACCCGTGTTCAGTCCCGGAGCGAAGGTTAGGTGGATTCGAGAGCATTCCTTGGTTCAACGCTGTGGAGGCGAGTTCCCGCACTTGCCAGTTCTGCACTGAGGGCAAGAGCAGCAAAAATCACAGGATGGTTTGCGCTGAGGCGATCCATAAGTAATCCGAACACGGGAGCTCCGTCAGCCAGGCTGACCGCAATCAGTCCGAAGCCTGTGGCCGTCAAACACAAACCTTTGGCGGTAAAACCGTGCCCGTCGAAGAGCTGCTCCGCTGTTTGAATCAGTCTGCGTTTGAAATCAATGGGTCGGTGAAAAACGATCGTTTTACATGATTGACCTTCTTGATGGATGACGATGTCGCAGAAAGGCGCGGTCCCTGGCCTCAACCTTTGCGCCGGTCACTTTTTATTTGTGCTCAAAATTAAGGGCAGGGTCTTCTTATATTGCAAGCATGGATAAAATTTTTAAGATCATGTTGACGAGGTAGTCTTAGAGGTTTTGCAGGAGACTGTCTTGTAGTTCTATGAAGTTATTCTGATTGTCTCCGTGGCTGTATTATATTTAAGGTCGGTTTCCAGCTTGCCGTGAGGGATGGTTTTTCGTTTGCCTGAGTAATGAAAAATCGGAATCAACTTTTTGCTTAAATGTTGATTGAAGCAGATTTACTCTGACAGTAGTGTTCCACGTTCAGTATTTCATCTTAAATTATTTTTCGATAAGCGTTCACATGAGTTACGTGGTCGTTCGGATTAAAAAATAATTTCAAATTTTTTTGTTTTATTAAAAAGATAAATCTGTTTTTTGGAGGTGGTCTATGAGTGAAAAAAATAAATCCATAAGCCTGGGCAAGAGCGGTTTGTTGCTTGGTGTCAACGGAATTGCTTTTTGCGGCGTTGTTTTTGCCCAGGACGGTGTGAGTGATCTGGATACCCGTTTTATGGACATGGAGAAAAGGGTTGAGCAGCTTGAAAGTCAGCAGTCAAATGCATTGACGGCGGGTAGTTCGCCGGGCTCTTTCAAGTTGCCGGGGTCCGAGACTTCGCTGACGATCGGCGGTTTTATAAGTGCAGGTGCTATGCTGAGCGATAAGAATTCGCTGTTGAGCCACGCGGGGGATCAATTGCTCGCGCCGCAGCTGATTGCCCTGGACAATGATACGGCGGAGACTTCCGACAGTCAGAAGCTCGAGATGAGCGCTCGTGAATCGAGGCTGTTTGTGCGCACGCAAACACCACTGGAAAGCGGCGTTTTCACGACCTATGTGGAAGGCGACTTCTGGGGGGCTGAAGGTACCGAGGGCACGACCAATGGTTACGGTTTTCGGCTCAGGCAGGCCTGGGCTCAGCTCGGTAATCTGACGCTCGGGCAGGGTTGGACGAATATGTTCAATCCGTATTCAATGCCGGAAGTGCTCGATTTTGCACCGCCCGTCGGATTCCTCGGCGGGACGCGGCAGGCCGCTTTGAAATGGCAGCAGCCTTTTACCGGCGGTAACTGGTCGATGTCACTGGAGAATCCTGAAACGGCGGTCGCCAGTGCGATCAGTTTGCCGACGGGCAGTTCGGTCACCGCAAATACTTACCACGATGTGGACGAATGGCCGGACCTTACGGCAAAAATTTCCTTTAAAAAAGGGACCGGAGATTATGCCGTCACCGGGCTTGCAAGAAAGCTGAATGCCTATTCTGCTGATCTGACCGGAGGCGGAGATGATGCGTATGGCGTCGGCGGGATGGTTTCAGGCGGCATCGGTTTCGGTGACAAGGATCGACTGGTCTTCAGTCTGGGCTACGGCGATGGCGTCGGACGTTATTGGGGAGCGGCGGTGCCGGATGCCGTGATTGTCGACGGACAGTTGGAAACCATCGAAGTTGCCGGCGGGCATATCGGTTTCAAGCACTACTGGTCACCGACGCTGAGATCTTCCATAGATTATTCGACGCTTAAAATGACTCATCCGGATGGCGCCTCCGAGCTGCTCGATGAAAAATACCAGGCGTCTCATGTCAATCTTATCTGGGCCGTAGCGCCGAAAGCCCAGCTTGGTATCGAATACCTGTGGGCGAACAGAGATACCGTTGCAGGAGAAAGCGGTAGCCTGAACCGGATTGTTCTGAACGGCAAGTATCTTTTTTAATAGCGTTAAAAAATTTCCGGCTCTTTGGTTTCTGCTCGACTTTTTCTGGTCGTCACTCCCGCATCCTGATTCCCGGATGCGGGTTTTTTATGAATGATTGATTAATTTGAATTGTCGCTCAGATGCTGCTGAAACGCCGAAACCTCGTTGATCAGCCAGTCCCTGAAGGCGCATACGGCAGGGTTTTCCTGATTTCTTTTGGGCAGGACAAACTGATAGGCCCGGACACTTTGATAACTGTGCTTGGTCGGAATAATCAGTTTGCCGGATTGCAGTTCCTCTCTGATCAAAAACGGTGGTATCAGCGCTATACCCATCTGGTGAATGGCTGCCTGCGCCAGCATCGTAAACAACTCGTATCGAGGGCCGGCCATATCCCGCTCGACCTGAATGCCGGCTGATTGAAACCATTCCCGCCAGGCGTAGGGCCGTGTCGTTTGTTGTAGTAAGGGGTAGTCGGTCAGTTCGTTTGGGCGCAGTTTTTTTCTCGGTGCTATCAGCGCCGGACTGCAGACAGGTACCGGGTTTTCGTGCATCAGATGGAAGGCTTCGGTGCCGGGCCAGTCGCCGTCGCCAAAGTAAATAGCCGCATCGAAGTGGGTGTCTGAAAAAAGAAACGGGCGGGTTCGGTTGGTGAAATTAACCGTGATATTAGGGTTTTTGTTCTTGAAATT
>JAGRHW010000115.1 GCA_020444765.1 Gammaproteobacteria bacterium
TCGACGAGCACATTGTAACCGCCGGCATCCGAAACGGGTACGCGATAGACAACCGTGTCCCCGCCGGCGTCGAAGTCACTGTCCGAAGCGGCGAATCCGGCAACCTTGATGTCATCCGGCGCGCTCTGTTTGTCGAAACCGGCCGGCAACAGGCGGTTGTCTTTCAGATAATGTGTGGCGCGCAACAGTGTATGCGTTACGGCAGAATCCGTGTTGCCCATGATGGCCTCGTAGACTTGCACCTGATCTTCCGAGGTGATCGTCTCATAATGCGGCTCGTACTTGGTAGTCAGCGTATCGGTGGCGACACCTTCCAGGCTGCCGTTGTCCCGCAAACGACCTGATTCGAAGATGACCTCACCAATCGAGTTGGTTACCACAAAGCGCAGATAGGCGCGACGTGAGGGGTAACCGCTTGGCAGTTTATGACCGGCCAGATTGGTTATTTTTACCTTGGTCACCAGTTCATCGTTTTTGATGGCACTGGAAACGATATCCACGGTCGCTGCACCCTTGAGGAATTCCCGGTTGCGCGCAATCGATTCATCAAAAAGTTCCGGCTCGAGTTCGATACCCAGCTCGGTGCTGTAATTCTTCAGCATGGTTTGCATAACGGTATTGGGCCCGAGGAAGGTATGCCGAGAAAAGTTCTCGCGCTCAATGCCGCCGCCTTCGGTGGCCAGCATCATCGAACCTTCGACTTCAGGCATATGACAACTCTGGCAGTTCTTTTCCTGACTGCCGCCAACCTGGAAGTCGCTGTTTTTCCATTCTGAATAAACCATCTGCTCAGGGAAAAACGACTCTGCCGAGTCGCTGACGACATGGCCGGCGCCATCCACCGACGGCGTTCTCAGATCATGACAGACAGCGCAAGACTCCGACGTCGTGATATGCGCGGAATACACCGGATTGAACTGCGACTGCGCCAGCATATAGGCACCGCTGGCATCCGCATAGGGACCGAACGCCGGGCGGTCGCTTTGATTCTCGTACTGCTGGACACTGAAGTTACCGGAATCGCCCTCAATCGTGCCAAGTTTGCCGTTATCCTCGATCTGATGACAGATCGTGCAGCTGACACCCTCCATCGCATGATCGAAATAGGGATTGTTTTCGCTGAGCAGGCCGTTTTCGCCATGGATTTCAAAAGTGACACCGTCTTTCTTGGCAGCGTCATTGGCCATAGGCGCGTGACAGCGAGAGCAGGTATCGTCGAGTTCGCCCTTAAGCTCGGGGTGTCTGTCGATTTCGGCGGCTACCTTGGCTATCCAGTAGGGATCTCGGGTTGCATTGGCCATCATACTGCTCGACCAGTCCGTGCCAAGTGAAACATCATTGTTGGATTGATCGGTCAGATTGTTATGACAACTCGTGCACTGCCCGGAACCGGAATAGTGATCGCCCTTGAAAGCCGAGGAATGTATGGCCATATCGGGCAAAATACCCGTGCCTTCATGCCCGCCTCCAATACCTGGTCCCTGGCCCGGGGTTGGGGTTGTGTTACTACCATCACCGGCGGAGCAGGCGGCCAGCAGTACGGCCGACAGGCAAAGCAGCAATTTGGGTCGTAGTGTCGTCAGTATTTCCATTTTCAGAATCCGCTTGTGTTCTAATAGTATCGGTTTTTCTAGTAATCGACAGGCTCGAAAACGTACAGCTTGTTACCACTGTAGTCGGGAACCCAGACAGTGCCCGGGAAAATCTCCGAATCGCTCTGGGCTGTCACGTCCAAAGGTACGACGCCGGCATCATCAAAGAGCTTGCTTTTGGACAACAGTTGATCGCCTTCGGCATTCAGCTCGATCCTGTAAATCGCTCTGTCAAAACTTGCCGTCAGCAGGTTACCCTGCATGGAGCCGCCGAAGTTGCTGGCAGTATATTCATCGAGACCATTGGTGGATTTCTTGAAGATGTCCAGGGCCCCATCACCCGAGCCCGGTGCCAGAAAATTACATTCGATCGGGTTGGAACCGACCTCGACAGGCGATTGCGGATTACTGTCGTTGAATTTATTGGCGACATTGCCGCGCGTCGGGTTCGGGTGGCCTCCGTAATAACCACGATGACTGATATAATGCAGGCCATCCTGGTACGTCGAGCCGGCATCAACGAGTTTGTTGCTGCAATTGATCGGCTCACCGCCCCAGCCATTGTTGCTGCCATTGTCAACCGTATACAGACGACCGGATTCGGTCATAACCAGATCATAGGCGTTTCTGAAACCCGGCGCGTATATCTGCACCGGACTGTTTGCTTTCAGAATCGCCTGATTCTTCCCGTTATTGCCGCCGAACGGATCGTTGGCATCATTTTTACCGGAGCGGTCCTCGTCGTCGAGGGTCGGGAGATCATAGGGCGTGGCGCCCAGTCCGTTCAAATCGATTTCGACGATGGCCCCGCCCAATGCAACTTCCGGCAGTCTGGCAAAGTTGTTTGACGGTGCGCCCTGATTTGTATTTCCGCCGATGGAGATCAGCAGTTTGTCACCTGCCTGATTAAAGACAAGCCCGTTACTCTGGTGATTTTCTTCCGACCTTGGCAAACCCCGCACCAGATCTTCCTTCACCCAGGAACCGCCCTGCTTTTTCAGATGTGAAAGAATGCCTGAGTTCGTATCCAGATTCTTGTCTTCGCCGGAAGGCCCGGCACCCTGCCTCGGATCACCGGAGACCAGATAAATTTCCGGATTTTGAGCTGTTCCGGTTACCAGGATACCAGTCAGCAAGCGACCCTTGATCGAGTTATTGACGGTGCCATCATCATCATGGTTCGTCATTTTATTGACAAGCGTAATGGTTTCCGTATTGGTCACTTTATAATTATTGGCTTTTACTCGCTGAACCGTCAAAGCCTTGATCGTACCGTTCATCTCTCCGATATAGAGTTTTCCGTCCGGCCCAAACTGCAGTGTCGTCGGTTGACTCAGGCTTACCCCGGTAACCTCGCTTTGGGTGAATTCCGGGTCTGAGCCCACCACGAATGGTTTTTTCACCTTACCTGTCAGTGCAACCTGTATCGGCGGGTTGGCGCCGTCATGGATCGCTTTCAGGCTGGCGGATTTATCGCCGTAGGTGGGGGAATTCAGAGAAATCTCAATATCCTCGGATTCACCCGGCGCCAGCACGATCTGTGAATTGAAGTTGGAGGAAAAATCATCTTCATTGTCACCGCTGATCTCCACCGAACTGATGGTGATCATGGGTGCATTCGGTTCCCCCTGATTGGTCAGCGTCAGGTTTTTCTTGATAGTCGCGTTCATCTCGACACTGCCGAGATTCAGTTCGGTCGAGGAAGCCGCCAGCTCACTGACCGCCTGTTCATCGCCATGTCCCTTGAGAAAAACAATATGTTCGGCGCTGGCGCCATCGTGATTGATTTGCAGAGCCGCGTTTTTGTTGCCGATGGTAACCGGAAAAAACGTCACATCGATATCGATGGATTCGCCGGGCCGAAGTACCGTCGCACCCGGAAACTCGACAACAAATTCATTGCTGTTGGCCCCCGTCAGCGTCACCCCGGTAATCAGGATGTTATTCTCGCTGGCCGCACCAAGATGTTTCAAGGTGATTTTTTGCGTGGCCTCCTTGCCGACTTCGGTGCCGCCAAGGTCGACCAGCGGCGGCGTGACACCCATATTGGTCACGATATTGATAACTGCCGTACCACTGAGCGGAATGCTGATTTTTTCACTCGCGGCGACAGTGCCTGCCGAGAAAACCATTGGCGCCAGAATGAAGGGAATTAGCAGGGATTTCGTAGGGCTCTTGGTCATAATAATGCAATCCAAATCACGCCACGACCTGAATGATCCGGTCCGGCAGAATCGTCCGTAGTTACGCTCAAAGTTAGATAATTACCGTTCGTATCGGCATAAGCGCGGGAGTTCTGAAGCGAGAACAGTCACACATTTTTGGCTGATTGGCCGCCAATTGAGACAGGTCAATCATCAAACAGATGGAGCACGGCAAAAAGATGGGCAGAGACCATCGAACAAGCCCGAATCTGGCCCTGATATTGCTGATTTCTGCCTGACAGTGGGTTTAATGACGCTTTCGTGACGACAATCATAAACACGCATTCCGGGTAAGCGCCCGGTCAGACTTTAGAGCCGACACGGCACAACCAAAAGACGTATTGATGACAATGAATAATCTGATTAGAAAAAGAGTTCTTGTAACAGGTGGCGCAGGATTTCTGGGATCCCATCTTTGTGAGCGCCTGCTGGAAGAAGGTAACGATGTTATCTGCCTCGATAATTACTTCACGGGAAACAAAGAGAACATCCGGCATCTGTGTGATAACCCTTATTTCGAATTGATAAGACACGATGTTACCTTTCCGCTGTTTATCGAAGTCGATGAGATTTACAACCTGGCTTGCCCCGCTTCACCGGTCAATTACCAGCACGACCCCGTACAGACGACAAAAACAAATGTCTATGGCGCGATCAATATGCTGGGTCTGGCCAAGCGTACCGGTGCCAAGTTTTTCCAGGCTTCGACCAGCGAGGTTTACGGAGATCCGCACGTTCATCCGCAACGCGAAGAATACTGGGGTAACGTCAACCCGATCGGCATCCGCTCTTGCTATGACGAAGGTAAACGCTGCGCTGAAACACTGGTTTTCGATTACCGCCGCCAGCACAACCTGCGTGTAAAAGTCGGTCGTATATTCAACACCTACGGCCCGCGAATGCATCCGAATGACGGCCGGGTCGTTTCGAACTTCATCATGCAGGCCCTGACCGGTCAAAACATCACCTTGTATGGCGATGGAGAACAAACCCGTTCCTTCTGCTATGTCGATGATCTGATCGAGGCATTTGTACGGATCATGGCGACTGGCGATGACTTTACCGGACCGGTCAATATCGGCAATCCGAATGAATTCACCATCCGCCAGCTGGCCGAGCGGGTTATTGAGCTGACCGGCTCGAAGTCAAAAATCGACTTCAAACCGTTGCCGAGCGACGATCCGATGCAACGACAACCGGACATCTCACTGGCCAAACGGGAACTGAACTGGGAACCTCAGATTCAGCTCGATAAAGGTCTTGGCAAAACGATCAATTATTTCGAGTCCCTGCTGAGCAGCCGCTCGGACAAGAAAGACGTCTACATAAAGGCAGCCTGATCCTGCTTTTACCCGATGTTCCCGGCCGAAACACAAAGCGCCGGGAACATCGTCTTGCTGACCGCAGGCCTGTTTCATCGCCGTTTGCCGCCGCGCCTGGCAGCTTAAACGGTCGATAGCGTAATCACTCTGATTGGCAGCGAATACGCTCTGTTGCAGATTTCTCCCGTTTATATCAGACCTTAGAGCCTGTCTCCCTCAGCGGGGCATGGTTTGCTATCATAGTGGCTGGTTTTGACTGAACAGCCCCGTCCATGGATCCGAAATACCACGCCTTGCTTGACCCCGTTTATCTTGATTACGCGCTGGAAGTCGAGCGCACCAGCGCAAGCAGCAACGGCGATATCAGCGTACAACGGCAAAACTACAATGACAGCTGGCGCCGGCATGAACCGCCCCTGCCTGAGACTCTTCGCCACGAGGATTTCACGGTCATCGCGCGGGATCAGGGCGAAATCCCCATCCGCTGTTATTACAACGATTCACCGACCACAAATCCGCGCCTGACGGTTTATCTGCACGGCGGTGGCTGGGTACTCGGCAACCTGGACTCCCATGACGCTATCTGCGCCGATATCAGCCGCAACTGCGCAAGCCATGTCGTGGCCGTCGATTACCGGCTCGCGCCTGAGAATCCCTTTCCGACGCCATTGTACGATTGCATAGACGCGATTAAAGCGTTGCTCGATACGCCGGAAAAATACCGGCTGGATTATCAAAGTGTCGTATTGTCCGGCGACAGTGCCGGTGCGAATATGGCAGCGGCGAGCTGCCTGAACGGCGTGCTTGAACCCCTTCGGATCGACGGTCTGATGATGATCTATCCCGGCCTTGGGGCAAGCGATAATCTTGCATCATTTCGCGAAAACGAATTTGCCCCCATCCTGCCTTATCAGGCCTTGAAGGCATTTTTTCTCGCCTATATCGGCGGTGACGAAAACAACACCACGCCTCTGACATCACCCTTGCTGGCCGGGGATGTATCGTCTATTCCGCCCTGCTATATCTCGGCGGCGAATCATGACCCCCTGCGCGATGACGCTATCGAATTTGCCCGAAAACTCGAAACGCAAGCCATTCCCTGCATCGTTTCGCTAGAAGAGAATCTGGGACACGGCTATCTGAGGGTACGTCATCACAGCGACGCCGCTGGCGAGGCCTTCCGTAATTGCTGCCAGGCCGTTCTGCAAATGCACGAGCGATGTTTCCCTACAAAAATCTCGGCCGGGTAAGGTCTCTTGGCTGCGGGCACGGAAATAACAACACAGGCCTGGCTCCTCACACGCGACTGGCGGGATACCGATAACGGGCTGGAGCTGAACTTCTGGGCGGCCAGCAAATCCGGCCCTATAAACCTCAAGTTCAGCAACAGTCGGGCAATCTGCTTTATCGAGCGCGATGACACGGTCCCGGTCGACGCCGAGCGCAAAAAGGTCACGCTGAAAAATCTGCAGAACAGAGACGTAGACGCACTCTACTTCAAGCGGCAGGCCACACTCAGGGAATTCGCCCTGAACGCGGAACAAAACGGTCTGGAACTGTTTGAATCAGATCTGAAACCGACCGATCGCTTCCTGATGGAGCGCTTTATAACCGGCGGTATTGAAATACAAGGCCGTGCCATACCGCAGGCTTCTTTCAGCGAATTTGAAAATCCGGCCATTCGCGCAACCGATTATCGCCCCGTGCTCGGCGTGCTGTCTTTCGATATTGAAACCAATTATAAAACCGACGAAGTCCTGTCCATCGCCGGCCTTTTTTACAAGGGCGAACAACAGACGGAAGTGGTTTTTATTCAGGCGGATGAGGCTGTTTCAACGCAGGACGAATTCGATTGTGTCAGTTTTCCCGATGAAAAGTCTCTGCTGAATGGCTTTTTCCAGTGGCTGTCGTCCATCGACCCGGATGTACTGATCGGCTGGAATGTCATCAATTATGATCTGCAAATCCTCCAGGAACGCGCGAGAAAACATGCGCTGGGTTTCGCCATCGCCCGAGGCCGGCAGTCCGCCGCCATCCTGCCACCCAGTCACAGCGGCCAGGCCAGCACCGCGCGCATTCCCGGCCGCGTGGTGCTCGACGGTATCGACACCTTACGCGCCGCGTTCTGGCAATTTGAAAGTTTCGCGCTCGATCATGTCGCCGGAGAACTGCTCGGTAAATCCAAGCTGATCGGCGGTGAGCACAACCGGGCGGAAGAGATCCTCGAGTTGTACGCCAGCGACAAGCACGCGCTGGCGCGTTACAACCTGCAGGACTGTCGTCTGGTCCGGGACATTTTTCAGCATACCGATTTGCTCAATTTCGCGCTGGAAAAAGCCTCTGTTACCGGGCTTGCATTTGGCCGTACCGGCGGTTCGATCGCGGCTTTTGATTATCTGTATCTGCCCCGTCTGCACCGCAAGGGTTTCGTCGCACCGGATGCGCGACCAAACCAGCCCGGCGGTCTTGCCAGCCCCGGTGGCTATGTGATGGACTCCCGGCCCGGCATGTACACCAATGTACTGGTGCTGGATTTCAAAAGTCTGTACCCGAGTATTATCCGCACCTTCCTGATCGATCCACTCGGCCTGCATGCCATTGGTGAGGACAAGGTGCCCGGCTTCGACGGTGCAAGTTTTCATCGCAGCCAGCAGGTTCTTCCGGAACTGATCGCATCGCTCTGGGATAAACGCGAAATCGCCAAACGCGAGCAGAATGCGCCCATGTCGCAGGCCGTCAAAATCATCATGAATTCATTCTACGGCGTACTCGGCGCGGCGGCCTGCCGATACTATAATCCGCAACTGACCAGCAGCATCACCCGACGCGGCCACGAAATCATTCTCAAGACACGCGAACTGATCGAGCGACAGGGACATCAGGTGATTTACGGCGATACCGATTCGGTGTTCGTCTGGCTGGAGGGCCAGATCAGCTCCGAACAGGCACAGGCCACCGGCAAACATCTCGCGGACATGCTGAACCGCTGGTGGCGCGAACATATCCGCAGGCAATTCCGCCTGGAGAGTTTTCTCGAGATCGAATTCGAAACCCATTACCAGCGCTTCCTGATGCCGACCATGCGCGGCAGCAGCGCCGGCAGCAAAAAACGCTACGCGGGTTTGATCGAAAAACCCGGCGGTGAGCAGAAACTGGTCTTCAAAGGACTGGAAACCGTGCGCAGCGACTGGACGCCTCTGGCGCGTGAATTCCAGCGCGCCTTGTTTCAGCGGGTTTTTGCCGAGCAGCCGGTCGAGCAGTATATCCGTGACACCGTCTCGCGCATGTTTGCCGGCGAGTTTGATCAAAAACTGCGCTACCGTAAACGCATCCGTCAGTCACTCGACGCCTATGTGAAAAACGTACCACCGCATATTCAGGCGGCACGCCAGCTGGATAACTGCGGACGCTGGGTCGACTACTTTATTACCACCACCGGCCCGCAACCTGAAGCGATGCTCAAAGCACCGCTGGATTACGCACATTATCAGGACAAACAGCTGCGCCCGGTTGCCGATACCATATTGCAGTTTATCGGGGTTAATTTTGACGATATAGTCAGTGGGCAGATGGAATTTTTTTAATCCCCCTGTCTTGATTGATATCAATAGCAAGGTACTTTCAGGGGATTAGACTGAACGATATACTAGTGACAGGTATTACCTGACGTCACGCATCAAAGGAGAGTGAAATGTCATATCAAACATTGCTTGTCTATGTAGGTCTCGCTTCTCAGGTTAAATCCCTGTTGAACGTAGCCCAACAGATAGCCGATAAGGGTGAGAACGTACATGTCATCGGCCTGCATGTGATACCACAAATTCCTGTCTATCCCGACATGGCTTTCATGGTCACCTCCGAAATGGCCGATCTGCAACGGGACGCCCTACTCAAACAGAAAAACGAGGTCAAGGAAGCCTTCGAAACCGAAATGGAAAAAATGCATGTTTCATGGGAATGGCGGGTTGTCGAAGCCAACGGCAAACTGGTCGCCGACCGCGTCCTTGAGCACGGACGCTGTGTGGATTTGATCATTGGCGCCCAGGATGATCCCGAGAACGACAACGACACACAGCACGGTATAGCCGAACAAGTGATGATTCGAGCCGGCCGCCCGGTGTTGTTCGTGCCTTACGCCGGCCACTTCGATGCCATCGGCAAGAAAATAATGGTTGCCTGGAACGGCAGCAGGGAATCCGCCCGGGCGACTTTTGACGCCCTGCCATTGCTGGAAAAAGCCGATCATGTGGAAATCATCTGGTCAAACCCGCAGAATTTCGGCGAAGATGGCCTGGACCTGCCCGGCAGTGAAATCGCCAACGTGCTTGCACGCCACGATATCACTGTAGAGGCGAGCCAGACCTCGCACACGGAAATTGCCTTTGCCGATGAACTGCTGTCAAGACTTGCCGATCAGGGCTTCGACCTGCTGGTCATGGGCGGATACGGCCATTCCAGATTTCGCGAGTTCGTTTTCGGTGGAGCCACCAGGCTTGTATTAAAGCAGATGACAGTGCCGGTCCTGATGTCCCACTGATCTGATCACGTCATTCCCGCACAGGCGGGAATCCAGCTGCGGACTGTCCGACCGAGACACTGGATCCCCGGCTAAAGCATTCGGGGATGACGAAGTGGTCGCATGGAGTGTGTTGGATCGCCCGTCATTCCCGTGCAGGCGGGAATCCAGCTACGGACTGTCCGACCGAGACACTGAATCCCCGACTAAAGCGTTCGGGGATGACGACGTGGTCGCATGGAGCGTGTAGGTCCGCCCCCACTCCCCCCGCAAGGGGGAAACCTCGAGAGGGGTAC
>JAGRHW010000116.1 GCA_020444765.1 Gammaproteobacteria bacterium
CGTCATCGGCGCCAGGGTCCCGCAAATCCAGCCACTCGACAGAATCGGTTTCGCCGGAACCGCCCCTGACCGTGCTGCCGGCGGCGACATACAGATGATCATCAATCACGGCGGCGCCCTGGCCGTGGCGGCCGATAGACATGGATGGCAGGGAACGCCATGTCTTAGTATCCACGTTCAGTGCCTCGACCGCCGCTTCGGCGTCCTTATCGACCGTTTCACCGCCCAGAACCAGCACTTCGCGCTTATAGTTGACGGCCCCGCCCCCGGCTCGCGGCGTCGGGATATCTTGATAGCCGTTCAGCCATTTACCCGACTTGAAATCGAACACATCGACACCTGATTCGGTATTCGCCTGGGGCACGGGCAATGCCGATTGCCGGCCGGCAGCGGCAACCAGCTTGTCGCCAACCAGTACCGCGACAAAATGATCACGCGCATGCGGCGCGTTCGGCATGACGGTCCACTCGCCGGTTGCCGGATCGTACTCATCAAACCAGTTGACCGCGCCGCCGTTATGTCCCAGCGTATTACCGCCGAGAATATAGATCTTGTCGTTATAAACGACGGCACCGGTGGAACCGCGCAACCTGGATGCTGGAATTTCATCGCCAATCGACCAGGTTTTGGTGACAGGATCGAAGATCTGAATATGCGAAATACTTGGTTCGTCGGGGTAACAACAGGTAAAGGCACCGATGACGTAAATTTTGCCGCCCCACTCAATCGGCTGGAAATGATGCATTTCCATCGGCGTGGTGCCGAGATTTGCCCATTTTTTGGTCTTGGTATTCAGGCGCTCGACGGGCCGCATTTGACGACCACCGAGCAGGTAAAAATCCTTGCCGATCGCCAGGCCACCCGCTTCGTGGCGCGGTGTCGGCAGGCTGCCGTCCGATGACTCGTAGGGACACCAGACATTCGGCTCTTCGGCCTGAACGACCGGCACAGCAAGCGCCAGCGTAAGTAACAAGGCCCCCTGCAAAACAACACCATTCAGAGTGGGTAATCGCGAGACCGTTGACAGGCTTCCCGCTCTGCCGATTTTCAATAAAGCCATTGTTTCTGCTTATTATTTGGGTGATCCCAATATAACGGCGGATGCGGAAAAACGCTTAGAGCAGTCGTCGAATTTTCCGGGAAAGATCACACTCGTCCGGCAACTGTGCTGGACTTCAATTAAAAGTCCGGCCGGGCAGTACACGCCCGGCCGGGTTTTCGACGTTCAACTTTGCGGTTTGACGATAATCGAAGTAAAGCCTCCAGCGCGGTCTTCAGCCGCGGCAATGGCCTCATTGGCCTCTTGCAAAGAAAAGTGCTGCACATCGAAATGCGAGAGGTCCAGAGTCCCTGCTGCCGCCATGCGCGACATGTCCTCGCCCTCCTCAACCGTAAACCAGAGCGAGGTGAGGATCTGGATTTGCAGCGTCATCAGCCGGTAGATAGGGATCGGCAGCACCTCAGGCATGGCGCCGATGCTGACAAAACGCCCGCCCCGGCGCAGCGCCCAGATGCCGGACATCGATACCTCGGCAGGCGCCGTATGGTTGAGTGCATCGATCACCACATCCGCGCCGCGCCCTTCGGTCTGGCTTCGCACCCAGTCTCCGAGGTCTCCGTCATCGGCGGCGTGTACCGCGACACGCTCAGGCGCGATCTGCCGCACGCGCTCGAGTAATTCACGGTTACGCGCGGTGCCAAGAATGGTGGTCGCGCCCATCGCCAGAGACAACAGCACGGCCCCCAGGCCAAGCGTGCCGGTCACGCCAAGAATCAACACCGAGGAACCGCCGCGCACGCCGCCCTTGCGCAGCGCGCCATAGGAGGTACCCAGATAACCAAAACGCGATGCCTGATCGGTGCTGATGTTATCCGGAATCACCACCACGCCATCGGCCGGGCCTTTGACGTATTCACACAGACCACCGTGCGGATAGTGGCGGTGAATCTCCACGGAATCCGGCCCAAAACCAAAATAGCCCTGAAAGGTATACGCCGGATCGGATAACGGATCACCGGTACGCGTGGCCCAGGAATCGCGGCTGTAACGCCCTGGATTGAGGTAGACGCGGTCGCCGGGTTTGAGGTTGTGCGCGCGCGAACCGACGGCGGTGATGGTGCCGGCGGTATCCATGCCAAAGATCGCGGGCAACTCGGGCAACGGCAAAAAAGGTTTTTCGCTCGGGTAGGTGGAGATCACATTGCGCAGGTTCTGCACCAGATTGGCCGACTCGACCTGAATGATCACGTCATCGTCGCCGGGCTCCGGGCACGGCACCTCGTCGATGCGAAATTTGCCACCTACTTCATGTAAACGTGCGGCTCTCATGGTACTCATGCGCTCACCTCCGCGCCGGCATCCAGCGCTTCCAGCAGTTCGGCGTCGGTCGCGGTTTCGCCAAACAGCGCAAAGGTCGCGAGCGTCGCGTCGTGCATTGAAGTTTCAGCGGCAGATGACGATTCCGCAGCGATAATCGTGCGGTAACCCAGGTTGGCCGCGGTCCGCGCGCAGTCCTCCACCGAGGCATTGGTGGCAACCCCAAGCACCACAACGGTATCCACGCCACGGCCACGCAGCAAGGTGTCCAGCGGCGAGGCGATAAACGGCGAGGTGCGGGTATGCGTGAGCACGATGTCTGCATCTGCCGGCGGCACGGCGGGCGTGATTTCCGTCCCCCAGGTATTGTTACGCAAAGCACCCGCCTCACGGCCCATCGCCAGCAGCGGCACATTGGCGAGCATGTCGGAATAATCCTCGGCAAAACCGACACGGACAAACGCAACGGCGGCACCACGTTCGCGCGCGCCTTCAAGCAAGGCATTGGCACGCTCAAGCGTACGATTGCGGGTGATTTCCGCCGCAAAAATCGGCCCGAAAGCACCTTTCGGATCGACGATATCATTCTGCAAATGCACCGCTATAAAAGCGGTCTTTGCCGGGATGAGTGGATTCATGATATTAGCTCCTCGTTGGTATGGTTTTTCTATTGTTCAGTCACCTGCCTGACCAGCGGTGACAGATTTGCTTTATTCAAATAAACCTTTGTGTTTTTATTGCAGCAGCGCTGCTCCACTGGCGGGATCGCACATCAGCCGAAAGTCATCAATGTTGCAGAAAGTCCAGCACCATGCGGTTGAACTTGTCGGCATGCTCCCATTGCGCCCAGTGACCACAGCGGTTGAAAATATGCAATTCCGCGCGCTGTAATCCGTTCAGCAATCTCAGCCCGGTATCCATTGGCACGAACCGGTCATCGCGCCCCCAGATAATGAGGGTTTCGTTGGCAATCTCAGGCAAACGCGGTCCAACATCAGGGAATTGCCTGGGGTTGGCTTCCAGGCTTTTGACGAAGTTTTCCAGATGTTCCTTACGTGCCAGCATATTGTTCAGACGGGTCTGGAAAAGCGCTTCGGTCAGCTCGCTGGTGTCGTAAACGAAAATCTCCATCATCTCTTTGAGATTTTCCAGCGTCGGATCGCGGTACAACTTGCCGATGCGCTTGATACCTTCCGCCGGCATCGGCGTAAACAGACTCGCGCCACCGGTACCACCACCCATCAGGACCAGTTTGCCAGCCTGCTGCGGGTAATTCAGGGCAAAGGCAACCGCACTGTGACCACCCATGGAGTTACCGAGGATATGCACCTTGTCGATTTCCAGCACATCCATCAGACCTTTCAGGCAACGTGCATTGAGATCAGAACGCGAGCCTGTATTAACGATGCTGTCGCTTTTGCTCCAGCCCAGGCAATCCATCAGGATGACCCGGTAACCCGCCTCGGTAAGCGGTTCGATATTGCGGTTGAAATTAGCCCAGCCACTGGCTCCCGGGCCGGAACCATGCAGCATCACAACGGTTTCAGTACCTTCACCGGCATCGTTGTAATGAATTTTCAGATCCTGCTCACCGTCCTTGATCCGGACAAGCCGGCTGGTTGCTTCTTCGGTCCATTTCGGGTCGCTCATTGTATTACCTCATTGTCTTAATAGTTTTTGTGCATCCAGGCTAAGATGCTAAAGATCACTCATCGCTCAGGTGGGACATGCGCACAGTGCGCCGTAGCCGGCAATCCATTCAGGAATTGCCCGGTAGTAGCGATCGACTTCCTGGTAAGGGCCAAACACAGATAATGCCGCGCAGGCGGCCACCCAGTTTTTTACTTCGTGCGTCGATTTACCGGCAATTTCGGATACTTCGGCATTGCTGACCGTATCCAGCTCACTGATTCGATTGTCAGCAAGCAGTGCCAGGAAATCCCGATCCCACTGAGGGTTAAGCGGATGCAGACTGAGTTGGTCTTCTGCAAAGTGACGCGCCGCTTCTATAACCCGGTCGGTGCGCGCGACGCGCTCATCCGGCGGCAGATTTCTACCACTGCCCAGCAGGCGATCGCGCATATGCCCATCAACTTTTGACAACTCCGGTACCGGTGGCTGATGCGACAAACCACCAGAACCCAGGAATAACACCCGCTTGTTCAACGATTGCGCAAAACGCCCAACCGCCTCACCCAGCAACCTGGCACGCTGGAAACCGGGCAGCGGCACCGCTACCGAGTTGATGAAAACGGGAATGACCGGCTTACTATCCAGACCACCGAGCAGAAATTCCAAGGGCTGGGCAAAGCCGTGATCCAGCTGCATTTTGTAGGACACCGCGGTATCCACGCCGGCGTCCAGAACATAGTTGACGCAGTCTTCCGCCAGTTTATAAGGCACGTCAAGATGGCCCGCGGCAGTGCCGAAATCGCCAATCGTATAGGCCGCCGTGCCGATACAGAACGGCGGCATGATGTCGTAGAAAAACCCGTTGTAGTGATCCGGCGAAAACAGTATCACCAGCTCGGGGTCATACTCAGCAATACGTTCACGCGCTTTACCGATCATCGCATTCACTTCATCCAGAACATCCTGCACCGGATCGACATACCCGATCAGAGGTGAATGGGACAGGCATTGCAATAAAGCGTTCATTTGCAGGCTGACCCCTGCAGTTTCCCGTCAGACCCGCAATCCGTACGGAAATGCCCGCGCAGCGCCCCGAGTTCACCACATATGAAATTGAATTCAAAGCGGCAAGGAACGAATGGCAAGGCTGTGGATGCATCAGATCTGCAGCCGGCTAATCGATCTCGGGTCTTGTTCATTGGAAGCACCTTTGTAAAGCAAACCATCGGCGTCAAACACAACAGCCCGTCAAGGGAAATCTGTTACGCTTGGATGGATTGAAATGAGAATCTTGTTATTGTTGGGGCTAGTATAGGAACGCCGCCTGAACCGACTCAATGAAAAACCGCTTAACCGTGCACCTGGTGCACATCGTTGTTTTAACTGAACTTTTTAATGAAAAAACAAGAAATAACATCAACCCACTATAAAACCGTGCGTGGTCTGGCACGCGGCCTGACACTATTGAACACACTGAACAGGTTGCCGGTCGGCGCCACACCGGCGCACCTGGCTGAACTCACCGGCATCCATCGCACCACAGTACGACGTCTGCTGGAAACCCTGATCGAAGAAGGCTATGTGCACCATAGCGTCTCGGATGGCAGTTACCGCCTGGCCCGCCGCGTGCGCGAACTCAGCGACGGTTTTTGCGACGAACACTGGATCTCATCCATTGCCGCCCCACTGCTTATGGAACTGCTGCAGGAAGTCATCTGGCCAACCGACCTCTGCACCCTGGACGTCGATGCCATGCTGGTCCGGGAAACCACCCACCGCTTCAGCCGGCTCTCTTTTCACCGCTCCATGGTCGGCCGTCGGCTACCATTGCTGCAGACGGCCATCGGGCTGGCCTATCTGGCATTTTGCCCCGCAAAGGAACGTCAGGAATTAATACAACTTCTGGAAAGTCGTGATGACAGAGAAGGGGAGATCGCACGCGATAAAAAAACCTTGAACGACCTTATCATGAGAACGCAACGCAAAGGGTATGCTGAAAATTACATGCGCTGGCATCAGGAAAAACGCATCGCCTCTATCGCACTTCCCATCTATCTCGGCGGGCGCGTTTCAGCTTCCCTGAATGTCATATACTTTGCCGAAGCCATGAGCATCGAACAGGCCGCGGAGAAGTATCTCCCGGCCATGCGCAGAACAACCCGTGGTATAGAAGAAGCATACGCAGCCGGCGGGCTCTCGCAGGAAAACCCTGCCGCAGAGCCCCATTCTGACCAACGTTGAATAACTCGACACTAAAAAATCAACTTCGGTAAAAAAGATCAATCCGTGGATTTTTCCGGTTGTACTTCTGTACAGAACAGTTTGAGCAGACACCTATAGCTCGCCGCGCCCAATCCAGCGATCAAAGTCCGGCGCCTGCCATTGCGCAAAGCTGTCGAGCAGCGCCTGCGGATCATTCTCAACCTGCAGCAGATCCCGCACCCGCGGCGCCAGCAGGCCTTCATCGCGCGCGTGATCAAGAAAATTCAGCAGACCATCGTAATAGCCTTGCACATTGAGGATGCCGCACGGTTTACGGTGGAAGCCGAGCTGTAGCCAGGTCCAGATCTCGAACAATTCCTCAAAGGTACCGATACCGCCGGGCAAGGCGATAAAACCATCTGACAGTTCCGCCATACGGGTTTTGCGTTCGTGCATCGAGCGGGTCACGATCAGTTCGGTCAGACTGTGGTGAGCGACTTCCTTTCTCATCAAGGCATCCGGAATCAGACCGACCACCTCGCCACCCGCCGCCATGACCGCATCCGCAACCACGCCCATCAGGCCGACCGAAGCGCCACCATAAACCAGCCGCAAACCGCGCTGCGCCAGCGCCGAACCCAGCGCTCTGGCCGCAACGGCATACTCTTCACGCCGCCCCGGCGACGACCCGCAATAAACGCAAATACTTCGCATCGTGCTTCTCCTCGTTTGCTACCTGGCGATTATACCCACGGGAATCCGGCATCTGCCCGGTTTGCTGATATTTCACGGCCGTGAGAAACGTTTTGGCGGATCATCTGGAAAGGCGTCAACAAAGCAACAGATCAATCGACACGGCTACAAGTGAAATTCGTCTGCCCCGGATGATAGCGGTCTGCTTGGCATCAGGTCGGTGTAAGTAACGGGGTTTTCCACATCCCGAAGGAAATCCTGCAGTTGCCCGTGCAAAGCCAGCGACAGATCGTCCGGGTGCAGGCTGATGCGCCACTGTCCTGATAGTCCGGCCAGTCTGCGAGACAGGCTGTTCCAGCCACCCACCACGCCGGCACGCCAGAACGAATCGGCTTCGAAGCCGACGACGGGCGAGCGTACAAAGCATCGCCGATCGCTATCGTAAACCCCGGAAAAATATTCGTAGAAGCGAAAAGGCAACTCATCGAGCCGGCCTCGAGCGATCTTGCCCATCGCCCAGGCAGGCGGCACATAGAGCGCCGGCTCGGGCAGGTCGTGCTCAACGAACCAGGCGTGACAACGCCGGATCAAGGCGTCGATGCCGTTTTCATCAAGGACCAGATGTTCGGCAACATTCCTCGACATCAGCAGGGAATGCAAGCATGGAGCAAACCCGCGTAAGTCGCTCGTGTCGATGCGGTGCCGCCAGCCATGTCCGGCCAGCACGGCACCTCGTGACAGCAGATTTTTCAGGCGCTCGATATCGTCGGGTATCCAGGTACGACCCGGCACCACCAGCAAAGTGACACGTGTTATATCGCAACGCTGACACTGGGCAAACAACTTCTCACACCGCGAGAGCGTCTCCGGCATTACGTCATGAATCGACACCGCACAACGCGGCGACCTCATGCCACGCGACCCGCCGGACAGCTCGCCTGCTCCTGCAAGGTGCGCAGCCAGAGTTCAATATTCCAGCGATTAACGGCTTCGGCGCCAGCGCGCGCCTTACGCGCTTTTTGCTGAAGAATCCGGCTATCCATTGAAGCAAGCCGTTTGATCGCAGCGGTAACGGACTCCCCCTCCCCCATGCGAAACAAACCGGGTGTCAATTGCCGCCAATCATTGATGCCGCAACGGGCCGACACCAACACCGGGCGGCTGCGCGCCATCGCTTCCATGGCGATGGTGCCGAAGGATTCGACATGCGAAGGCAGGACCAGCAGATCCGCCGCGTCAAGCGCGTGCAACAGCTCATCGCGCGTCAGCCAGCCGAGGTAATCGAGATTGGCCAATTCGGCAGCGGCAGCCACCACCTCGTCCCGACATGGTCCGTCGCCGGCGATAGCGAATTGCAACTGCGGTAACTTCCTGGCAGCCTCGATAATCGCCGGCACGTTTTTTTCCGCCGCCAGGCGCCCGGCGAACAAAACCCGTCGCACGGTACTGACCGGGGCTGCCGCCGGTGATTCCAGAAACGTGCGCGCGATCGGTGTGCCCATCAGTTCCACCGGCGTGCGACTGCGTGCACGGGCAATGTCGACCATCTGCCCGGAATTAGCAAGGATGACCCCGGCGCGATGAAACAGATAGCGGTTGAGCAGCTCGAAATACGTCACCGTCAGGTAACCGAACCAGCGGCTCCAGTAAAGGTGCATGATTTCCTCGAAATGGGTATGAAAACCGACCACCAGACCACAACGGCGACGCCGTGCCAGACGCGCACCGAGCAGACCGAAAGGACCCGGCGTCGGCACCACGATCACATGTGGATCGAGCGCCTCGATACGAGCACGAATCTCGCCCAGCGCTGGCAGACAGACTTTTTGTGTGCTGTCCCCGGGCAAAGGCAGACTCAGGGTACTGCGCGTGCCGGGCTCACCGGGACAGATCAGCTCGATGCGCCCGACCTGCCCGCTCAGCAGACCGCACAAATCGTGATAGTAGGCACCCACGCCATTACGTTGCGCCCAGGCGTCGGAAATCACCGCCACACGCAAGTCCGACACCAGCGGCGTCGGTCCGGCTTGCGACAAAAGCGCCGGGTAATCCACGTTTTTCATCAACATGAGGCGGCCTCCGCCGGCTTCGACTCAGGCTTGTATTTTTTTCCGAGTCCCGGCCAGGGAGACACAACAAACGAAAAATGCGCGATCAGATCCTGCTCGCCGAAACCACTCAGCACATCGCTGCTGACCCGGTGCGAAGAACGGTAACGGCGCGCCGCCTCGGCCTGTTCGGCGATGGCGTTCTGCAATCGCGGTGTCAGCGGTACGGCCAGCCGGCGCAGCGCATCAGGCAGGCAGCTATCCAGCGATTTCTGCAAGTCCGCCATAGTCAGAAAAACATGCCGGGCACTCGCGCGTTTTGTCATGGCTTCATGCAGATTGGCGTAAAAATACGGGAAGATATCGAGAAACCTTTCACCATAAAAACATTCGGCGCGCTTGGCCTGGAAAAGCAGAATACCTTCGCGAATCGAACTCAACTGCGATGGCAGAGCTGCCTCCGGTTCACGCAGGCAAACCAGAAAGCGCGCATCGGGAAAGGTATCGGCAAGTGATTTTGCAAGCCCGGCAAAGGCTGCGTTTTTCGACAAAAAGCGCCGGTCCGTGCCGTAAAAATACAAATGCTTTTGAATCAGCGCGTAATAAAACGCCATAAGATTTTTTCGCGTCTGTTCCGGCATATCGCGATCGGCTGTCGCCAGTTGCCAGGCCAGCTCGCTGCGCGGAAACGGCAGGATCAGAATAAACGCCGCCATCCAGGGCAGCAGCGCCAGATAGTCTTCCTCGGCGTCGTTTAACCGCGTTACGTGTATATCATCGAGCGAAGCAAACAGGTGCGACTCCAGCCAGTGCAGGACGCGGGCCATGGGTCCGCCAATCAGCTTGTCAAGCCGGGCCAGCATCCGCCAGAACACCCGCTGGCTGATCGACGGTGCAAACAGGCATTCCCAGAGGCGAAAAGTCGTGAAATCACCGGTATCGGCAAGCACCCGATGCAGAAATGTCGTGCCGCTGCGTGGCACACCCAGCACGAACA
>JAGRHW010000117.1 GCA_020444765.1 Gammaproteobacteria bacterium
CGGCGGCACGCAGAAGGGACCGATTGCCGACGGCGTCAGATCGACAACCCTGACCCCTTTGGCGGTCAGTTTATCGGAGTTGTCTTTGTGCACATAAGCCGAGGTCGCATCGAAGGCGATCCGGATATTGTCCGCCTCGATATGCGGCAACAGGCCATCGACACCTTCCGCTGTGGTTTTCAGGCCGGCGTCGGCAGCGCGCTTGAGGCCGTCGGAGTTCGGATCGATACCAACCATCCAGACCGGCTCCAGCACCTCACTGCGCTGCAGTTTGTACATCAGATCGGTGCCGATATTACCGGAGCCGATCAGGGCGCAACGAATTTTCATAGCTACATCCTCAATGAAAGCGAATACGGGTGCGGCCGATGCCGCCAATACTGACCGACATATAATCGCCGGGTTTAACAGGCTGCAAGGGTACCAGCGAGCCGGACAAAATCACTTCCCCGGCTTTCAGCGGCACGCCGAGGCGACCGAGCGTGTTGGCCAGCCAGACCACACAGTTGACCGGCGAGGCACCCAGCGCCGCAGCGCCGGCTCCGGTGGAACAAACTTCGCCGTTCAGCTCCATCACCATGCCGCAGGTGGTCAGATCGACCTTGCGTGGATCGACCGCGTCCTGGCCCAGCACGAAATAACCGCAGGAGGCGTTGTCGGCAACGGTATCCTGAATTTTGATTTTCCAGTCGCGGATGCGCGAGTCGACAATTTCAAAGCATGGCACCACGAAATCCGTGGCGGCCAGCACGTCGCTGGCAGTCACGCCCGGCCCAACCAGATCTTTCTTCAGCACAAAAGCCAGTTCACCTTCGGCGCGCGGCTGGATCATGCACTCACTGATCGCCAGCGATTCACCCTCGCCGATCACCATACCGTCGGTCAACTGGCCGAAATCCGGCTGATAGACGCCTAGAAAATCCTGCACCGGCTTGCTGGTAACGCCGATTTTCTTGCCGACGATTTTTTCGCCCGCCTCGAGCCGACGCTTGATGTACTGCAACTGCACCTGGTAGGCATCTTCCAAGGTGATGTCCGGCGAACGCTGCAACAGCGGCGCCACCGTGCGGCGCGCGCGCCAGGCTTCGTACAGCTCATCGCCGTATTGTTTGATTAATTCGGGAGACATTTATTTGCTCCTGGTTGTATTTTTTGAAATTTCGATGAGTCCGTCACGAGCGCCCCAGCGTTGCAATAAGAAGCGCAGGCGTACTTGAGTACGTTGAGCATCGCAGTCGCAACGCTGGGGGGCGCAGTAGGACTCATCACAATTTCACGCAGACGTTGCGCATCTCGGTATAAAACTCCAGCGAGTGCACCCCGCCTTCGCGGCCAATGCCCGATTGTTTGGAGCCACCGAAGGGCGTGCGCAGATCGCGCAAAAACCAGCTGTTAACCCAGGTGATGCCGACCTGAATCTTGCTGGCGACGCGGTGCGCGCGCGGCAGATTAAGCGTCCAGATGGTGGTGGAAAGCCCATACTCGGTATCGTTGGCAAGGCGAATGACTTCCTCCTCGCTGTCGAAGGGGCGGATGTGGCAACAAGGGCCGAAAATTTCCTCGCGCACCACGGCGGCGCTTTCCGGCAGATCGGTCCAGATGGTTGGCTGCACCCAGGAACCTTCCGCCAGTTCGGCGGGCACGTCCGGCACACCGCCGCCGGTGACCAGGGTTGCACCTTCCTCGACCGCCTTCCGGTAGTAGGACAGCACTTTGTTACGGTGCTCCTGACTGATCAGCGGGCCATAGGTGACGCCATCATCTTGCGGGCGACCGTAGTTGACGCCTTCGCACTTTTCTTTCAGCGCCTGGACAAATTTTTCATAGATCGGCCGCTCGACATAAACGCGCTCGGTGCCAAGGCAAACCTGCCCGGTGTTGAGAAATGCGGAACGGAAAATCCCGTTGACAGCGGCGTCGAAATCGCAATCTGCGAACACCACCCCTGCATTTTTCCCGCCCAGTTCGAAGGACACATCGCGCATGCCGTTGGAGGCGGCTTTCATAATCGCCGCGCCGGTGGCGGTTTCGCCGGTAAAGGTGATGGCATCGACGCCGGGATGTTCGGTGAGAAAGGCGCCGGCCGAATCCGGACCAAAGCCGTGAACCACGTTGTAAACACCTTTGGGAATGCCGACGCTGTTCATGACTTCGCCGAGCAGCGCGGTGGTCAGCGGGGTTTCCTCGGACGGTTTGACCACCACCGAATTACCGCAAGCCAGTGCCGGGCCGACCTTCCAGGTCATCAGCAAAAACGGCGCATTCCACGGGCAGACCACACCGATTACGCCTTTAGGCACACGGATGGCGTAGTTCAGCGCGCCCTGGCCGTCCGGTGTGTGCATCATGAAGGATTCAGCGGGCACGTTCTTGATAACGTCGGCAAAGACCTTGAAGTTGGCCGCGCCGCGTGGAATAAACACATGCCGCATCACATGGCTGGGCTGGCCGGTATCGGCCATTTCGGCTTCGACAAAATCCTCGAAGCGGCGGGTGATTTCATCGGCCACGCCGTACAGCAGATCGACCCGCGCATCGGTGCTCAACTGACCCCACTCACCTGCCTGCGCCGCGCGTGCCGCCGCGACCGCCGCATCCACTTCCGGCCGGCCGGCTTCAGCGATGCTGGCGATGACCCGGTTATCCAGCGGCGAGCGCTTGTCGAAGCGTTTCCCGCTGGCCGCCGCGACAAACTCGCCGTTAATAAAATTCTCTACCTGTCGCATTCTCTCCCCCTTTATACATCACGACATTCCGGTGCCGGGCGCAGACCTGCAATTCTTTTTATGCAGTTATTGCGTTTTCAAATCAGTCTAAGCACTACCCACAATACCGTCTAATACTTAGTTGGAAAGCGGCCCATACTTCCCGGGTATCGGTTTTATTTCAAGCTTAACTGTGTAAAGTGGTCACTATGTGCACAACGAAAGCAACAGACGACCGACGCCCCGACCTGCCGGGAAATAAAAACAGGGAATCCCTTCCCTGCGAAAATCTGCGATCCATAACGCCTGTCAAATGGATTTGAACAAGGGGCTGCGCACCTGTTGTGCATCGGCGGCCGAGAGGAATTTCTCGGTATAGATGTCGCGCTCGAACAGCCGCCCCTGCATCAGCGTGGAAATACAAGCATCGATCATCGCCGGCGGGCCGCAGAGATAGGCCTTGTGCCCTCGAAAGTCGTTGTCAAAATGCGTTTTCGCCGCCTCGTGAACAAAACCCCGCAAGCCGTTCCACTCGGTATCGTCGCTGGCGTCGGACAAGGCGGGGACATAGCTGAAGTTTTCATGCTGCCCGGCGAGAGCGAGAAATTCCTCGTGGTAGTACAATTCCTCGCGGCTCCGCTGACCGTAAACCAGGGTGATGGGCAGCTCGAAACCTTCCTCCAGTAAATCCAGAATCATCGAACGCGGGCTCGATAAACCCGAGCCACCAGCCATGAACAACACCGGCACCTGGGCCGACTTCTTGACGAAAAACCGCCCATAGGGCCCGGAAAAACGCAGTTCGTCACCCACCTGCAATTGTTCATGTAGATAGGTGGTGCCCGCACCGCCCGGCACCTGACGCACATTCAGCTCGATCTCGCCGGATTGCGAGGGCGCGCTGGCCACGGAAAATGCACGTTTACCGATACCGTTGGGCAAATCCAGATTGATGTACTGGCCGGCCTGAAAGGTGAAAGCCGATGGTGACTTCAGCGTCACCCAGATGCCCTTGATGGTCGGGGTCAGGGTTTCAATACGACTGACCTCGCCAACATAGTCCTCGACGGGGAGATTTTGCGAATCCGGATCTTCCTCGATATCGGCTTCGATCACCGTGTCGCTTTCCAGGGTCGCGCAACAGGCCAGACATTGCTGTTCCTCGCGCTCGAAATCCATCAGCGCAAAGCTGGAGGCTTCGCCGTGCTCGATCTCACCCTCCACCACTTGCACTTTGCAGGTGCCGCACAAGCCGTGGCAGCAGGCGTGGGGCAGGTAAATACCTGCCCGCAACGCGGCATCGAGTATGGTCTGGTCTTCTTCCACATCGAGCGTGACGCCCAAGGGTTCAATGACGAGTTCATAACTCATAGGACGCTCACACCCCGGCGACGGAAATCGGGTGAGTGGTTTGCATGCGCAACTGATCCTTGTGGCCGATGCCGTTTTCCGCCAGTGATTTGTTGAAATCCGGCGTCCAGGGCTGGTTGGATTTCAGCCAGGTCACCTCGTCCCAGTTCACTTCGGCAGCGGTCGGGTCCGGCGAAATCAGCGCGGTCAAAGGGCCTTTGACCAGCTCGGCGAACGGCGTTTCCGGCGGCAAACACAGCAGAAACGGCGCGGCAAACATCAAATGATGATCCCAACTGACATACACCAGCTGCTTGCCGTTGAAGTGATCGACCGTGTCTCTCGGCACCCCTTGATAGGCACCACGTGCAGCGACAGTCATCGTTATTATCCTCTTGTAAATTTGCTCGGGTAAACGGACCGGGTAAACCGGTCCGGCCTTGTCACCTAACCGTTAGTGGTACTCAAACCCCGCCATGCGTCGAAGTTCTGCTGATCTTCGGAGCCCACGTAGTCGCCATTGTCCTTGCCGTTGACCAGGCTGACCCAGTCCATCCAGCCGGGCACGTCACCGTACAGCGGTTCCTGGAAAAGCTGCGGCATGGGCATCCAGGCCTGGATGTATTTTTCCGGCTCGTTTTCGAAGATGTGCTGACAGTGGTCGGAGCAGAAGTGATACTTCTCACCCTTGTATTCCAGCTCGCGATGGCAAAGCATGGTGGGGTCGTCCGGTTCGGTAAAGACTTCCGGCAATTGACAGGTCTGACACAACTTGGCGAGGCCGAAGTTCTGGAATTGCTTGCCTTCGTCGGCGAGTTTCTTCATGTACTCCCAGCGCGGGCGGTAGTATTTGTCGAAGGTGTCCGGGTATTTTTTCGACAGCCATTCCAGGTCTTCTTGCGGCGGAATCCAGCTGTGGAAGGCGGTGCCGAAACTCCATTGATACAGGCCTAGCATCAACTGATGCGACATATGATCGACCGCCTTGCCGGCATCTTCCCAGCCTTTGGGCGGACGAATGCCGTAGCGCGCCAGATCGCGGAACAGCGCGCCGCCGTTGTCTTCGGCGTAGATTTCCCAGGCTTCGCGCCAGGACATCACGCGCTTGGGCAACATGTAATCCATCATGGCGCTGACCAGGCCCAGCACGCGGAAGCCGCGCCAGAACCATTTGTCGATCCAGGCTTGCACAATGGGCAGGTTGTCCGGGTCCTGTTCCAGCATGAATTTGATGCATTCCAGGCCCAGCGTCATATGGCGTGCTTCATCGGACTGTGCGGAGAAGCCAAAGGTCACGGTGGCCATGTCGCCGTTATAGGCCGCACCGGACATAAACGGCACGAACAAGAGGTTGGTCAACACATATTCAAACGAGAAGCCGATGGCGATCATGAACTCGAACGGCCCGGCGGACATGGCGTCATCGAAGAAGGAACGCGGCACCGAGGTGTACCAGATGCGGTCGCGCTGATCGGCAAAGGCATGGAAGCCGTTGTAGAACTTGTTGTAGTTGGACAGCGCATGAATCTGGGTTTGCGCATGACGCATTTCATCCAGCGACTGCATCTGGCAGGCCACCTGCGTACCGACGCCCGGAAATTCGCGTCCGACGCGGGCAAAACCTTTATGCGCAGCGTATTCACCGGGGCTGATGGCCTGCAGGAACATTTTCAGCGCGGTGAGATAGCGCGCGTCGGTGATGTTCAAGTGGCCGTTGTTTTGCGCGTGCGCATCGATAATCGCGTAGAACTTGCGCTCCTTTTCCGCCTGATATTTCCAGTAGGCATCCATGGTGAGCCGGAAGGGGTCTTCCCATTTGCTCCAGTCATGTATTTTGATTCCCTCGTACGTCGCGTAGGGAAAAACCTCTTCCGCCGAATGGTAGCTGGGCTCCCAGCCAAGATCGCGGGTCAGCCAGACGTATTTTTCTTTCAGGCTGAGCTTTTTTTGCTTAACTTTGACATCCATCGTTAATCCTCCTCGGTTACTCCGACCAGCTCAGCGTCAGGGTGTCGTCATCTTCATCGACATGGCCAGACAGCGTGATCAGATTGATATTGATTTCCTGCAGATCGAAATCCCGACCGATTTGTTCTTCGATGGTTTCGCGCTTGATAACCAGTTCGCCGGGGGCATTGATCTTGACCATCGCCGGCTCGTGAAGCACCTCGGCCTTGGGATTATCCAGCGTGATGGCCTCAATAATCGGCCGGGTTTCTTCATTGGCCTGAAAGGCTATAAATACAGTAGACATCGGGTTATTCCTCGTTACACGGCCAGGCCGGTTTTCGTCAGGCGCGCTTTCAGGTCGTCAAGCTGTTCGGCGACCACCTCGTCGGCTTTTTCCTTGTAGACCAGCGCAACCACCGGCAACAGCGCCGCCACCGCGCGTTCACTCCACGCTTTTGCCCAGCCTTGTAAAACAGCTTTGTTTTCTTCCGACTCGGCGGCGGCAATTTTGATGACCGAATCCGACCAGCGTTTGGTTTCGTCGAACCAGTTGCTCATAAACTGGGTGAGCATGGGAACCGCCTGCCCGCCCTGGGTGGCGAAGTGATCTTCGACGATGGTTTTGTAAATCAGCGGATACAGCAATCCATCCAGCGCAATATTCTGTGCGACGAACACTTCGAAGGGATCGCGGTTGACCAGACAATCTTCTGTATAGCGGCGCAGTGACTGCCACTCTGCCCGATTCATCCAGGCGTCTTTCCCTTGTTTCAAGGCATCGACATCGCCCAGCATCAAACCGATTTTCGACAGGTACTGAGCAATACCGAGACAATCCATCGCGTAATACAGGCATGGTTGAGTAAAGGTCGTGCCATAACCGTAACCGCAGATAAAGGTGTTATTGAGATTCGCGCCCCAGGCTGCATGCCGCAGCGGCATCAGCACCTGCAATGCCTGCTCGCGGACTTCATCCGGCAGCAAACCGGCCAACCCGCGCGATTCGATAAAGTCGAAATTGGCTTCGGCGGTTTCCTGCTGCCGGGCACGGGCCAGCGTGTAGGAGCTGTAGTAATACTGGCGAGGGTCCTTGAAAGCATACCAGTCCGCCATCTTTATTTTACTGAGATCCGGGTCATAGAGTTCCTGATCCGGCGCCCAGGTCGGCTTGTAGTGCAGGTTTTCCTGCGCCTGGATATCATAGCTACCTTCCTGATAGCGGCTTGCCGGCTTGTCGCCGAAGCGCCTGATCAGGTGATCGAAAGCCTGACGCTGAGGTTCGATACTCACCGTCCGTAAATCTATTTGCATACTGTCTTCCTCTCGTAATCAGTGTCGATGAAAATGCATCGAATACTTGTTATTGCGGTGTCACATCGCGCAGACGCCACGCCCAGTCAGCATCTTCCTCGCTAAGTGGCGCACCTGCGCCGTCCATAAAAACCACCGCATTTTCTTCGCAAAACTCGCGGAAAGCCTCCTCATCGAGAATCATCTCGATAAAGATTTCCGGCTCCGCCACCGCGTATTCAAACTCGACAAAATGCGGCGGCTTTTTACCGATGACCCTGACGTAGCGCTTGCTGATATCGAGCGCCGGATCGGCGCTCGCTTGTGTGGATGCGGATTGCTTCATAAGCCCGGCCTCAGGTCACAACGGTCAGGAAGGTTTCGTGCAGCTTGCGCTGCGCATAGTCGAGACCACCGCCCTCGCCCATGCCCTCGAAAGTCCAGGTAGTCGGCTCGTAATCCGGATAAAGCTGATAACCGCCCATAAAAGTCTCGAAGCGGTTGCCGGACGGATCCCAGGCATAAATAGTACAACCCCGAGTGATACCGTGACGGGTCGGCCCGATATCGACCTTGATATCGTTCATTGCCATGATGTCGGCGGCGCGCAGAACCTGATCCCAGGTTTCCAGCAGAAAGGAGTTGTGATGCAGTTTGCCGGGCTCGGGATGTTCGACGAAGGCAATGTCGTGCACCTTGTGCGAGCAGGACAACCAGATCGCCGCATTAACATCCGCATCGGGCGCCAGCACCCGCTCGACCAGATAGAAACCCAGCACCTCAGTGAAAATTTTCTCCACCTCGGCCACATTGGGACCATAGAGCAGGCAGTGATCGAGTCGCACCGGCGCGATACCGCGCTCGGCCTGTTCGGTCCAGGGCGCGGGATTACGCACCTGCAGACCGTTACCGACAGCGGTTTTATGCGCGTAGAGTTCTATCTTGTGCCCGGACGGCAACTCGAAACGCACCCGTTCGCCGGTTTCCAGCAGATCGCCCGCCGGAATACGCTCGGTGCCGAGACCATAGGCCTGCAAATCCGCTTCAAGCTTGTTCAGGGTGGCATCGTCAAGCACCTTGAAGCCGAAAAAGTCCAGCCCCGCCGTGTCCGCCTCGCGCAAAACCACGCTGTGATGATCGCGCTCGTCCCAGCATTTCAGATAAACGCGCCCCTGATCGTCACGCCCGGTTTCCACCAGACCCAGCACATCACGGTAAAAATGCACACCTTCATCCAGATCCAGCATACGAATTTGTGTATGCCCGGGTCGTAAAACACCTGTCATTGCCATGCTTGTATCCTCCACGAAATAGTCAAAATGCAATGCATTACCTTGTTCATCTCCCAGCGCCGCCTCCCGGCCTGACTGGTCTTTCGTCTTTTGCTAAAACCCTGAAATCCCTTTTCAATTCCCGGCCTCACCTTTTTTCAGGCAATACGAGGCCCTCAGCGTAAACACAGGCTCCTTACGCCGTTATCAATCTTTGCGATCTTAATGTGCCGGTATTTGCTTATTCAGCCATTCAGACCCCGGCACACATCAATCCGTGTTACAAGGGATGTGATTTATCGTTTTTCATCATCGCACGAACAAACCTCGCTGTTCGCAGATTGAAAAGAGTAGTTACGGATTTTTTATCGGACATGAATCCCCCTTAAAAAGTCTTACCATGCTTGTATTTTTATAAGCTGCATGGCGATACCAGCTTGTGTGGTTTTATGATTTTCTATCGCATCTCGCGTGCCAGTTTTTTATTTCACTGTTTTTTAAGGGATTTTTAAAATTCCTCTTTTAAAACCCCGCGTATTTGCCTAACGCTTTTGTTCGTTGGCGCCCGCAGCTTTACAAAATGGTCAAGCTGCAGCGCAGTAATTTCACAATCATTCAAACATCGTTTTCAGTTTCGCGGCTTTTCAGACGATAGGCCAACTGACGACGGGATATGCCCAGCAGTTTCGCCGCATGCGTCAGATTGCCGTTGGTCCGCGTAACCGCGCGGTCGAGCAGTTTCCATTCATGCGCCTGTAAATTGAAATCACCGTCGAGCAGTGCATCCAGCACCTGTCTGCTGGTTTCCTCGGCCTGACTTCTGACCTTGCCCTGTTTATCGATTGCCGCGCCGCTCAGGCTGCTGACGGTCTCGGACGAAAACAAATGCTCAAGCTCAATATAGCCACCGTCGGTGGTGAGCAGGACGCCCCGCTCGATTACGTTTTCCAGCTCACGGACATTGCCCTTCCATTCGCAGGTCATCAGCGCATCCAGCGCTCTTTCGGTAATGCCGGTGATCTTCTTCTGGTAAACCGGCGCGTATTTTTCGACCATCGCCTCGGCCAGCAGCGGAATATCGGAGCGCCGCTCGCGCAAGGGAGGAATCTCCACCGGATAAGTCGCCAGACGATAATACAAGTCTGCTCTGAAGCGTTTTTCCTCGATCGCCTTGTGTAGATCGACATTGGTCGCGGCGACCAGGCGGACATCCACCTTGGTGCTTTTTTCATCGCCGAGGCGCTCGACCTCGCCGCTTTGCAGTACCCGCAGCAGCTTGACCTGCGCGGCCGGCGGCAGATCG
>JAGRHW010000118.1 GCA_020444765.1 Gammaproteobacteria bacterium
CGGGCTGCATCGGACAGATAGAGGCGTTATCTGAAGATAGTGTAGGCAAATCCCGACACTCCGGATTCAGGGTTGCGCGATAATATCAGGCTTGCATTAAAGCAATCAAAATTGCCTCACCGGTGGTCTGCAAGAATCGTCTTACACCGGACTCCGCGCTCTCCGACAGCCATATTCAAGGCTTTAACCTAACATCTTGGTCAAGGATATAACCGACACACTCAGATAACGGAGACATTAAGTCCAATGAATATCGAAGTTAGCGGATTGCTGGGACTGATCATTCTGGTACTGGATGTTTGGGCCATTATTAAGATCGTGTCCAGTAAGGAGTCCACAGGCACAAAAGTACTGTGGACTGTCATTATTCTGCTGTTACCCGTGCTTGGCTTGATCATCTGGGCCTTTGCCGGTCCGCGAAGTTAATCGCACCACCTCAAATAGAATCAGGAGACGAATATGCCATCCAGAAAAACAACCAGCAGCGAAGATTTACGTGAAGAGTTCGAGAACCTGCGTAGTGAAATCGGTGATTTCATGAAAACCCTGAAAGCTCATGAAGAGGACCGGATCAGAGACACGCAGGAGAATTTGCGTGATAGCGTGAGCGAGTACAGCGACCTTGCGAGAGAACAGTTTCGCAAGGCTCAGGCCAGCGGCGAGCAAACCGTCAGAGACGTTGAAGGCAAGATCCGCAACAATCCGCTCAGCAGTCTCGCTATCGCCTTCGCGGTCGGCTTTCTGGCATCCAAGGTTTCCAGCCGGAACTGACTCCCGGGGCAACAGGGCAAATGAAAAATTTTTCCGACATGGCGCTGGCATTGTTCGACCTGCTAGAAGCGGAAGCTGACTTGCTCAGGAAAAAAGCACTGGATACGGTCACTCTCGCCATGACGCTGGTTGCTGCCATGCTGGCCGGTTTTGCGGGAATCGCGCTTATGCTGGTTGCTCTGTATACCGTTCTGCGAACCCACTGGGCAGAACCCTGGCCGGTCGTGTTCATCGCTGCAATTTGTTTTTCACTTACCGGAGGTCTGTTTTGGCTCACCCATCATCTGAAGAAGTAGCCGTAGCCCGAGCAAGGCTCAGATTTATCGAAACGTCACAGAAGCTATCCGCCCGACAGCTGGTCGATGAAAATCCTCTGGCCGCAACCGGCACCATGGTATTACTTGGCTTCCTGTTCCAGAGGAGCAAACAAGACAATTCGCCCGACAGACTGTTGAGCCTGGCAAATCATCTTCTTTGGACACTTTAGCGGGTTTACGCAACTTGTGTTTTGGGCTGCTCAGATGTAAGACCATTCCGACACACTATTCAGATTGAACCTATGGCGCCCTTTTTACAGAAAGATAAACTGACTTCAACACGCATGAATTCAAACCCAATGAGGTAAACATCATGAACGAAGATATTATCAAAGGCCAATGGCATCAGCTCAAAGGTCAACTCCAGAAACAGTGGGGCAAACTGACAGACGACGACATAGACATTATCAAAGGCAGCAGTACCGAGCTGGAGGGTAAAATTCAAGAGCGTTACGGCATTACACGCGAAGAGGCCAAAGCTGAGCTTAAAAAGTTCGTCGATTCTGTCTAGAGCCAGCCTTTTCAGCGCTCTCGGTTCTATAGACAAGGTTGATTTTTGCTTGATCCGGGTTCAACGCGAAATCTGGCAAAGTACGTGAGTTTTGGATACATTGCTTCAACCGCCTCAGGGCAAACACCGTTCAAATCGGGTTTCACTATGTCTTTAACAGTTGGTATTGTCGATGATCACAAGATCGTTCGTGCGGGTTTTCAGGAGATGTTATCCGGCAATGACGATATCCGGATCGTTTTCGAGGCCGGCGATGGCGATGAAGCGATAGATCGGCTGCGAGACACCGGCTGTGACATCCTGCTGCTTGACATCTCCCTGCCCGGCAAAAGCGGCGTGGACGTACTTAAAATTGTCCGTGAACGCTTCTCCAAAACCCGGGTGCTGGTGCTCAGCGGATTCCCGGAAGATCGTTATGCCCTGTCCATGATCCGCAACGGTGCCAACGGCTATCTCTGCAAAGATTGCCAGACCGACGAGCTGGTGTCTGCCATACGTCAGGTGGCCAGAGGAAAACGCTATGTCTCTGCCAGAACAGTCGAATTGCTGACCGACGAAGTGACCGGTGAATCCACCAGGAACTTGCATGACACTCTCTCGGAACGAGAATTCCAGGTCTTTTTGCGTTTGGCTGAAGGCGCCAGTGTTTCTGAAATCGCCGATGACCTTCACCTCAGCGTAAAAACCGTCAGCACTTACCGATCGCGGCTGCTGGATAAAATGAATGTCGCCAGCAACGCGGAGTTAGCGAGCTACGCTGTGCGGAACGGGCTTGTACACGAATAACATCGTTGATGACTCTCTTTTCCCACTATGGATGATAAATTCAAAGTAGCCATCATCGAGGATTCGCCCCTGCTGCGGGATATGCTCACTGAATTGCTCGAGGAAATCGACGACCTGGATGTCGCTGTCATCGCCGAAGAACAGGAAGACGCCGTCAACGCACTGGAGAGTTGTAATGTTGACCTTGCGATCATCGATCTCGAACTCAAGACCGGCAATGGCCTCGGAGTGATCAAGGATCTGCGGGACAAGCCTGAACGCTACGGCCACCCGAAAACCGTCGTTTTTTCCAATTACACGGTTTCACCGATGAGCCGTCGATGCGAAGAACTGGGAGTTGACCGGATTTACGACAAATCGTTTCAATTGCCAGAGCTACTCGACTACGTCAGAGAAGAAATGGAAAAAGCCGGTTCCGGCCATTGAGTAAGTGCGCATAAGATCCTGGATAACCAACCTCTTGCTTCGATCGAAAGCCTGACTGCCTTAAGTGACGGATAACGTCCTAATTCACGTATCACATCCGAAAATGCACACTGAGCGAAAGATGAAAGTTGCCTGCCAAACGCGCGAGACCGGTTCAATCCAATGAGCGCCGAGAAGCGTTATCAGGAGTTTCGTGAACCACTTGAACGCCGCTTCGATGAACTCACCGAGCCTTTTAACGGATTTGTCAGAAGCCAGATCAGTGGTGCTGTACTGCTGCTTGCAGTAACGGCTCTGGCACTCTGGATTGCCAACTCCGGACTGCATGATACCTACACCGCTCTGGAACACTACCGACTGGGAGTCATCGCCGGGGATCAGACCTTCCAGATAACGCTGCACCATTGGGTGAATGACGGACTGATGGTCTTGTTCTTTTTTATGCTCGGTCTGGAAATCAAGCGGGAGGTGATCGCCGGCGAGTTAAGCTCCTGGAAACAATCCGGTGTGGTTTTTTTTGCCGCAATCGGCGGCATGCTGGTTCCGGCTGCCATTTATTTTGCCATTAACGCCGGTGAAGCCTCGCAACACGGCTGGGGTATACCCATGGCCACAGATACTGCGTTTGCTCTCGGCGCACTCGCCTTTTTGGGCAAAAAAATTCCAACAGGATTAAAGGTGTTTCTGGTTGGTTTGGCTATTGTGGATGACATTGGAGCCATCCTTGTCATAACAGTTTTCTACACAGAATCATTACAGTACGAGATGCTGCTGGCCGGCGCGGGGATTCTTTTTGTAATGACAATGATGAATGCACTGGGTATTCGCAGCTTTCTGCCCTATGCGCTTTTTTCCGTCGCACTCTGGCTGGCCATTCTGCAATCGGGCGTGCACGCAACCCTGGCCGGTGTACTGGCTGCCCTGACCGTTCCAGCCCGCCCGGTACAACATCCCCGGCAAATGGCCAGAACAATGAACAAAGCTGCCAACGCGCTGGAGAAAATAAAATCGGTTTCCAAGCAGGATGCTCTGGCTGACGATAAGCATCACCGTATTCTGGAAGAAGTCAGTAAGCAGTCCCGGCAGACCCGAACAACGCTCAGAATCTGGGAGAACAGTATTGACCGGCCAGTCAATCTGTTCGTTATTCCGCTGTTTGCCTTTCTGAATGCCGGCATTGCATTGTCTGCAGACATGTTTGCCGCCATGCCGACATCAACGTTAAGTCTCGGCATTATTTTCGGTCTGTTGCTGGGCAAGCCCCTGGGTATTGCCGGCATGGCCTGGCTGGCCACCCGTCTGGGTTGGGGCAAGCTGCCCGCTGGTACCAAGCTGTCTCAAATTGTCGGCTTGGGGTTGCTGGCCGGCATGGGTTTTACCATGTCGATATTTGTTTCGGCTCTGAGCTTTCCGGGCAATGCAGAGCTATTGACCGAAGCCAAAGCCAGTATCATGGTCGCTACCCTGACCGCAGGTATCAGCGGCTTGCTGATACTGTACTTCAGCAGTCAAACCTCAAGCGACTCGGAAAACGGGCCGGATTCATCAGTGTGATAATGCAAGCAGTAACTACGTGATGTTCTCGCCAGTCGCCGGATTGTCGGCAGTGAGTGTAAGCAGCACATCAGCATACCAGGCACAAAACAGATTCAGTCGTTCGTCCACCTCGGCATCGCGGTTTTCACTGTCAAGCCGTGCGGAATGCACGCCAAGCAACAGCCATGGCAGGGATTCCCGCCCTGAACTACTGCTCCTGAGTCGATACACGACCGGACTACCGCTGCTGCCGCGATGCAGTAAGGAGTCGGTCAGAAAGTAACCCTGCCCCTGAAACCGCAGACTGAACGAGGAGGCAATGATCGCCTGACGCATCACGGGCAGACTGTGCATATTGTCCTTGAAACCAAGTGGAAATCCGACGATACGCACGGATTCACCAACTTCGATCTGCTCCAGTTCGGAAACCAGATGGTGTTCAGTAAAGGTTTCAAAGACGCAGTCTTCCGTCAGGGCATCGCGCTGAATCGGAATGGCAACCACATCGACAAGCCCACCCCCGTCACTGGCTTCAATCCAGTTCGGCGCGCCTTTGTTATCGTGAAGCAACATGGAAAACTGCCGGGTCTCGGCAATGTTTTCCCTGTTTACGTGCAACGTCAGTTCTATCCTGTCGGGAAAATGTCCGGCTGCTTCGTCGATCAGCATATGCCTGTTTGTAATCAGAAAAAGCCGATTCCCACGCTGAAAATAAAACCCCGTAGCGCCTGCGAGCAGCTGATCTATGTAAAAAGAGCTGACCTGCACCGCGGTCAGCAGGATGGATTCAACGGTCATAATAGCCTTACTCTATTGTTGTCAATAGCAAGCTCAAATGCTTTCAGGCGCTTGTAAACCGACATCAGTTCGACGTGATAGTCCAGGAGTCAAACTGTTCTATAACAGAATTGAGTGTCACCGTGTTAGTTCCAGGTGGAAAGGATCACCAGCTGGCAGAAAAAAGTAAAAGCCCGTTAAGGCGTTGAGCCGACGGCTGATAACCCTTCGGCCCCGGAAGACCTCGGTACCTCAGACCACAGACAGATCAACGGTATCCGATCAATCTTCCAATAAACACGACCGCGAGCCAGATAACAATCGACAGAAAACTGTGCAGTTTTACTGCAGCGGAGAGCGAATCACTCTGTAACGCAGATTTCCAGGTGCGTCTGGCGGTCAACCAGATGGCATTCAGTAAGCCCGCCGTCACGAGACAGAGCTTGGCGACAAAGAGTGACGAGGAAACATAATCTTCGGGCCTCGCGACAAACAACAGAATACCGCAGCCAATAGTCAATACAAGCCCGAAAGATGCGCAGGGTAGCAGCACTCTTGCGACAGATCGCACAGGGACATCAGGCCAGCCTCCCAAAAGGCGAATATCCAGCGGGATAACCGCTCCGATCAGCAGACCCAGCCCGACTATATGGCCCGTATTGACCAGCGGATATAACCAGAATGACTGTCGCAACAGGCGGGAAAGCTCACTGCCGCTGATCAGCTCAAGCAATGCAGTCATCTGATCGATTGTCGCTAATCGCGTTCGGGATAGAGAATGTACCT
The DNA here is from genome assembly GCA_020444765.1 of Gammaproteobacteria bacterium. The sequence continues at coordinate 5,911 of JAGRHW010000118.1, forward strand.
TTTGCCGTCAATGACGATGCTTTCGGCCTTGACGCGCAGTTCATTCTCGTCGGCAGAGCGTTGCCCGTCGATGGTGATTTCCGTGCCTTTCGCAAACATCTCATCCGTCAGCCCGGCACGTGCATTACGCCAGGGCTGTCCAACCTCAGCAGTCCATTTGGTCCCCTCGACATCAAGCACCAGCACGCCGTGAGGATTGCCGAGCGTGGCCGATTCAATAACGCCGACCACTTCCACGTCGGTGTCGGATGTCCAGCGCCAGCCGTGGTGCGCCAGAGTTCCAGAAGAAAAAATCAGCAGCGAAATCAAACTCAGGAGTCTTGCTGTATCCATAGTGCACCTCGTAGAGCGATGGCCTGAGGTTATTGGACGAATCAGATGGTGGGAAGTTCCCTATGTAGGATCAATAGGGATTTTGCTGATATTTAGTTCAACAGAATTTTGAATGAACCGAGCTATAGTGAGCCCACTTGAGATAGAACAAAAGCTTTGCCCCCTCGACAGTTCGAGTAGAGGCAATTCACGCTCTTCCAGGCGCTAATAGAATCGGTCGAAATGAATCGCTGCGAACGCTACCTTGTTGTCGATCATCAGTAGTTTCTGCACGGCGTTGATCATCACCGGCGGGCCGCAGAGGTAGAACTCCGTTTGCTGGTAGTGTTGCAGATGGCTTGGAATCACTTCGTGGATAAAACCCGTCTCGCCTTGCCAGGTGGTGTTGTCGTCGCTGTTCGACAAGATCGTGATCAGTTGCAGGTTTGCCGCCTGACTGAACAGGGTTGCGGCGGCTTCCAACTCGGCTTGCAGGCGTGAACCGTAAAATACAATAATCGGTTTTTCGTAACCCTGCGTAATCAAGGTGTTTACCATCGAGACCATCGGTGCGATGCCGGACCCGCCGGCAATAAACACGGATTGCTGCTCATCACTGCGGGTCAACACCGACAATCCGTAGGGGCCGTCGAGTTGCAGGGTGCCGAGGTCGTCATAAGCCAGCGCGAGGGACACCTTGCCGTTGGGCACGGCTTTGATCAGCAGGTTCAGCGAATGGCCGTCTACAAGACTGGCCGCCGAATAAGCTCTGGCGCCAAGTTCCGGCAGCTCCAGCATAAAGAACTGCCCCGGGGTAAATTCAATCGCCCGGTCCGCGGTGAGCTGTAACTCAAACAGTTCTTCGGAGAGAAAACGCCGGCCGACGACCTTGGCGCTAAAACGCTTTGGCGGATGCAGCGAACGGCTTTCTGCGCGATTGATGATTTTGATGCGGAGATCGGATTTCGCCTTGCACTGGCAGGCCAGCACGCGGCCCTTGCGGCGTTCGCGTGCGGACAGGCCCGGCGCCTCGGGCCAGAGTTCATCGACTTCACCCTCAAGCACTTCGATCTTGCAGGCGCCGCAGCCGCCGGAGTTGCATTCATAGGGAAAGGCAACTTCGGCACGCAGCGCAGCGCTCAGCAGGGAATCATTACGGCTTGCATTAAACTGAGTGTTTTGATCGTCGGAAATGACTTTGAACATGGCTCATTTCTCCGAAACACCACTCTCCGGCTACACCGGAGAGTGGCAGCTTAGGTAAGGCTTGCTCATCAGACCGCCAGCATGGAAGCCTGCAGGGAGGCGCCATGCGCAAGATAATCCCCGCTCGGCAAATCGTCCGACAACATCTTGAGATAAGCTTCCGCGGCGTTATCCGCCAAGGGTTGCCACTTCGCGATCCAGGCGTCGATGACGCTTTTATTGTCCGGATTTTCCAGCGCATGTTTGACCAGTGCCTTGGCCCAGCGATTATGCCGTTCGGCGTCTTTCAGCTGGCTGTCGATCAACAGCGGCAGCAGCGTGTCGTTATGCTCCCAGGCCTGTTGCTGCAGCGGCTTCAAGACACTTTCGACCACCATGGGCTTGACCACCAGATTCAGGCTGACAAACGCTTCGCCCCAGTCAAACGCGGTCAGCTGTTTTTCCATCAGCTCGCGCAGCCCCTGCCAGCCCGGTTCTTTTTCCCACAGCTCGCGCTCTTTGGTGCCAAAACCGATATCACCATAGGTGAGACCCAGTTCGTGTGTGCGGTAGGCGGTGTGCGTCAGCCAGCGCAGGCTGTCGGCGGTTTGCAGAATGCAGCAATTGGAAATGGTGCTGGCCGGCGCCATCTGCTGAACATAAGCCGATGACATCTGCAGGCAATGGAACAAATAACGCAAGGGTGCGTAGCAGCGCGCCAGGGTGTGCTGCCAGCCGTCGCTGATCATCTGGTCGTGTTCGCGCTCGTTAAACTGATCAAACAAGCTTTGCACGTGAGCTTCCTGGCCGTCCTGCATCAGGTTGTAGGTGCGGTACACCAGCTGGTCCGGATCGGTAAAGGCGTCCCAGTTGTCGTGTTGCAGCGGCGATGCGTTACGGTACTGCTTGTACCAGAGGTTCATCGGGCAGTCCGGGCTGAGTTCCCAGGGCGCATCGGGGTTGTTGGTGCTGTAGTGCAGTTTGCGCGAAACGATGTCGTATTCGCTGGGCTTTTTCCGCGCCTCGGCCAGGTGGCTCCAGGTGCGCATTGGTTTTTTCGATTCCATGCTCATTGGCTTCTCCTCACAGTGACTTGGAAAAATAGAAACGCATATGGTCTTCGTCGGTCAGAATCTGTCCGGCAAAAGAGGCAAGATCGATCTCCAGCTCCTGCATGCTGAACGGCCGCCCCAGTTGCTCTTCCAGGGTTTTGCGGGTCAGAATCATCTCGCCATCGGTCTCTATGCGCACATAGGCACGTTTGTCTTCAACGCGGATTTGCTTGTCCGGGTTATCGATCTCGGCAGTGGCGATCACCGGATCAACCAGGTCGCCGGCGCGGATAATCGGGCCGACGTTGTTATTGTTTAGGGTTTGATCACCTAAGCTTGTCATGGTATTGACCTTCTCTTGTTCAAGTGTGTGCCAGATTCGGTGAAACACCTTCCGTACTGACGTAGATATCCTCGCCTTCAATCCTGACCGGGTATTCCGCAAGCCGGCAGTCGTCGGGATTGATGCCCGCGCCGGTCTTGTCATCGAAGGTCCACAGGTGGGCGCGACAGGTGATCACGCCATCCTCGTAGCTGCCTTCGGACAAGAGAATTTCCTGATGCGGACACATGGCCTGATAGGCTTTGACGCCGAGCTGCTCGCAGTTGACGAGCAGCACTTCCGTCCCGTCCGACATTTCGAAAGTCTCCATTTCGCCGGCCCAGATATCGTCGAGGGAACAAAGCTTTTCAAAACTCACGGACTAGTCCTCGAAAATCACGTCGATGACTTCGGTGGGCTTCAAGCCGCTTTCGGCGACCGTCATCTCGCGCGGGAACAGTTCAGCCGCACGATGCTTGCGCACCCGCATCACGCCCTCGCGCGGAGCTACCCGCCGCCCGACGCAGTGATAAGCCACCTTCTCCGCCACTTGATCCATGGAATCGTTAAGATCCACCACGATGAGCTGAACCAGAAAGTCCCGCTCCAGCGCGGCATGTATGGGAAATGCTGACATCCTCTACTCCTCCTCGGCTCAGGCCGATTTCTTGATCGCTTCTTTGAATTTTTCGGCCCAGGCAAAGTTGTGCGCGTCCTGGCCCAGCTCCTCGACGGACTGGAAGCCCATGTATTGCAGCGCACCGCCCAGATCCATCGGTTGAATCTGACCCGCGAGGAACCGATCCACAAAGTTCATATGGTTCTGGTACTGAACCGGGTCCTGCTGGAAGACCCAGCGATCCACTTCGGAACCGAAGTGATAAAGCCGCCCGTTGTGCTCCAGACTGAAGACCTCGATATTCCAGTCATCACCGGGAATACCGACCAGCGGGATCTGGCTCATATTGCACACGGTGGGCAGGGTTTCCGGTGAGACCAGTTCCATGCGGTCGTTGAGCACGTTTTCGGTGATCACATCCCAGCAGCGGCCCCAGCGCTTATTCCAGCCCGGGTATTTTTCTTCCAG
>JAGRHW010000119.1 GCA_020444765.1 Gammaproteobacteria bacterium
CCGATTCACTGATGTCATGACAGGGGCATACCGTCCGGCCCATATCGAGAAGTTCGTTGGTCAGATTGCCGCACAGCAGACAGGCGCGATCACTGCCCTCGAGAGCGGGTTTGTCGAACAGGTCGGTCAGCCATTGTCGTGGCGGCAGGTGTTCACCGGGGCTGATATAGATAAAGCTGTCCAGGCGCTTGTCGACAATCCGCGCCGCCTGGTAACAATTGCCGTTTTGATCGAACTGCTCCAGCCATTCCACATTATCGGCAAGGCCGCAGAGTAAACGTCGTGCATGTACCGCCCAGTCGGGTGGTTGTTCGAAGCCGGCGATTTCATAGCGCCAGAGATTCGGGCCGCGCGTCCTGCTCCAGTAGGTGGAGTATTGCAGCGCGAGGCGGTCATGCCGGGTCAGGACGAAGCCATACCAGTTGCAATCGAAGCGGTGCAGCCTGACGGCGGGATAATCGGCAGCGGCGGAATTCATCTGCCGTAGGCCGATCAGGGCAGCGGCATTGCCCATGCCGCTGAATTGCTTGTTCCAGTGCAGCGGCAGCGAGACCGACCCGGCTCGCTGGGTTTCCGAAATCAGCACGCGTGCGATCACCTGACCGGTCGGACTCTCGACTCGGGCCAGCTGATGCTGTTGAAAGCCGAGCAGCGCGGCATCCTGTGGATGTATTTCGACAAACGGCTCGAAGGTGTGCGACGAGAGTTTTGCCGAATAGCCGGTACGGGTCATGGTGTGCCAGTGATCGCGTACCCGAATGGTATTGAGCATAAACGGGTAATCGGTCGGGGGCGTTTTTCCGCCAGCGTTCGGAGATATTTCATCCGGTCTGGCGGGTTGTTTGTCCGCACGTTGGGTTTTGTCGATGGCTGTCGATCTGGCCGAGGCCAGCGGCTGCCGCCAGCGCACGGGTTGCAATTCCTGATAACCGGTATCGCTGATAGCGGCCAGCGTGCCAAGATTGAACAGTCGGACGCCGCGGTTTTCAAAGGTCGACAGAGCGGCGTGTTCGCGAAAGATTCTGGCCGGTGAGTCGTAGTTGAAGTGCTCACCCCAGCCCATCAGGTCAGCGACCTCGCAGACGATTTGCCAGTCCGGTTTTGCAAGCCCGGGTATCGGCAGAAACTGCCGCTGGCGCGAAATGGTCCGGTCCAGATTGGTTACCGTGCCGTCGCGTTCCCCCCAGGTTATGGAAGGCAGGCGCACGTGAGCAAGCTCGACCGTATCGGTTTCCCGGTTACTGTCGGAGACCACGACAAATTCGCAGGAGCCGATGGCCTTCGCGATACGCTCGGCATCGGGCAGGCTGGCCGCCGGATTGGCGCCCATGATCCACAACGCCTTGATGTCGCCCGCTTCCAGCGCTTCGCAAAGTTGCTCGACCGTCAGTCCCGGTTTGTCGGGCAGCGCCGGGCTGTTCCAGAAACGCTGGAGTAATGCGCGATCGTCCGGTTTGTCGATTTGCAGATGCGAGGCCAGCTGGTCGGCAAACGCGCCGACCTCGCGGCCGCCCATGGCGTTCGGCTGACCGCTGAGAAAGAACGGTCCCATGCCCGCTTTACCGATGCGCCCGGTCAGCAGATGGCAGTCGACGATCGCATCAATGGCGTCGCCTCCGGAAGCTGATTTGTTAATGCCCTGCGAAAAGATACTGATGACTTTTTCGGTGGCGGCGAACTTATCGTAGAAACCTTCGAGTGTCTGGCTGTCGAGCTCGCAAAGTTCGGCGGTTTTGTCGACGCCGTTATTTGCGTGATCGCCGGCCAGATATTCGCGCAGGCCGTTGAACAGAAAAACATCTGATCCGGGGCGGATCGGCAGATGCAAATCCGCAAGCTTTGCCGTGGTGGTCGTTCGCGGGTCTATGACCACGATGGTCAGCTCGGGATTACGTTTTTTGGCGGCGGCGATCCGTTCATACAAAACCGGGTGACAATGCGCCGCATTGCTGCCGGTCAGGACGATCATTTCCGCGTCGTCGATATCCGCGATACTGCAAGGTTCTATATCTTCGCCGAAGGAGCGCTGGTAAGCGCGCATGACCGGCGCCATTGAAAGCCGCGAATTGCTGTCGATATTGGCCGAACCGATAAAGCCCTTCATCAATTTGTTGGCGACGTAGAGGTCTTCGGTCATCAATTGACCCGAAACCAGAAACGCAACGGAATCCGGACCAAACTGCTTACGTGCGGCATCCAGTCTGCCGGCCACCGTGCACAAGGCCAGCTCCCAGCTGACCTGCTGGCCCAGCACTTCCGGATAGAGCAGCCGGCCCTTGATGCGGGTGGTATCGCCCAGCGCGGCGCCCTTGGCGCAAAGTCGCCCGGCGTTGGCCGGATGAGCGGCATCGCCCCGGATATCGATCAGGCCTGTTTCGTCGAGCTGCGCCTCGATGCCGCAGCCCACGCCGCAAAACGGGCAGGTGGTCTTTACCGGTTCATATGACAACGGCTTCTGGGGTCTTGAGGCATTCATAAGGGTTCGCTTGTGTCAGCCGGCCTTGGTAGCAAACGCTGCCGGATTTCGACGCCATTGACAGTACTTGCCTGATCGGCGCGCAAGCCTCATGCCAGGCCTTGCGTTATCGAGCCATATTTGCAAGTTGTTGGAATTATTATAAAAAATTATCCCCCATTAATTATGTGGAATCGCCCGATGCTGTTTTTGTGCGCCTAAGTGGTGCACGATGCTGCTGCGCCGCATCATTAAAAGGCGAAAACCGGACCTCCAGGGTCCTGCTCCGGGAGTAGGGTTGATGGATGATTTTCTCCCGACAACATTGCTTTCGAGCGCGGCTGACTTATTATTGGCGAGGCTGTGGCAGGTCGTCGCAGGTTTCAAGCGGAGTCAATTTGTATGGAGTTCATGACGTGGCTGGCCTATGTTCTGGCTGCAACGCTGGTGATCATTATCCCTGGCCCGACGATTCTGCTCGTGGTGACTCACTCGATGCGCCATGGCAAGGCCTCGACATTGCCTTTGGTCGCCGGTGTTGCCGCCGGGGATTTTCTGGCGATGCTGTTATCACTTGCGGGGCTCGGCGTGGTCATGGCCGCATCGGCGACCTTGTTTTCGATCTTCAAGTTTATCGGTGCGGCCTATCTGATTTATCTCGGTATCTCGCTGTGGCGGTCCGAGTCACTCTTGCCGGATATCGAAGCCACCGATAGCGCGGTAAAAGGCGCCGGACTATTCCGGCAGGCGTTTGTGGTAACCGCCCTGAACCCGAAAGGGATAATCTTTTTTATTGCGTTTCTGCCGCAATTTGTCAATCCGCAGGGTGACCGGCTTACCCAGCTTATCGTGCTCGGTGCGACATTTTTGATTATTGCAACGCTAAATGCACTGTTCTATTCAGTGTTCGCACGTCGGGTAGCCGGCTTTATAAAATCCCCGCAAAGACGACGCCGGTTCAATCGTGGCGGCGGTGCCGCACTGGTTTGTGCCGGGCTTGTAACTGCAACGGCCCAGCGGGCTGCCTGAGCGACAGGAGATTAAAATCAGGGAAGATAGTTAAATCTGTTCTTTCAGGGTGCATAGCGGCTGATTTATTTTTCCTTCCTGTTGGCAGTTGCCTGACGAATCCTTGACGTTCTGTCTGTATCGTCCATTAAATTGATAGATGTCATAGATGATTGTCTTCCGAAGTTCATATTCTGAAAATAAGGGTATGTTTTGGAGGAAGTCTCTATGAATACGGGTAGAAAGTTTCATTGTTGCTTTATCCAGAGGGCAGTGCGTGCGGCGGTGTTATTTTTACTTGTTAACGGTTCCGCCTTTTCTGATGAGCTGGAGGATCTTATCAGGAGCAGCAATGATTACTGGCAGCAGCAGGTCAATCCGGTTCAGGACTGTGGCTGGCAAAACAGCGTTTATCAGCGAGGCAATCTTGCCGCCTATGGTTTGTTAGGCGATGAAAATTATCTGGATTACGCAGTGCAGTTTGCTGCGGATATTTGTCAGTGGCAGCTGGCGCCCCCCAAAAAGAGTAGCTTGTCGATCAATACCGAGCCGGATGCGCAGGCCATCGGCAGCACTTATCTCGATCTTTACGGTAGCAGACAAATCCCAGGGGCGGATATTTCCTTTCTGATGCAAAGTCTGAATGATCGTCTGACGTCTCCTCTGGACGATCCCGAATGGATACTGCAAGGCGGTTCTCCGTCGGGGGCGAGTCCGGATGGCAGGCCGGAGTGGACGTTTCAGGACTGGTTCTACATGGCTGGCCCTGTCATGGCCAAGGCTGGGAAGCTTTGTGCCAATGAGTATCCGCCTGAAGTCTGTGAGCCGGTTTCCTCAAACAACAATCCGTACTGGAACAAGCTGTTTGAACTGTATTCGCACATGAAAAGCGAGCAGTTTATTTCCACCAAGGCCGAGACGGAGCAGGGGCAAGGCCTGATGGCCAGGGTTGAGGAGACCGGTTGTGGAAGCGCTCTGCCACGAGTCTGGCAGGACAGTGTCCTGTTCTGGCACGATATCAATAAAAAAGATGAGTGCGAGAAAATCTGGTCACGAGGGACCGGATGGGTGCTGGCCGCTTATCCGGAAATTCTCGCTGAAATACCGACGCATTATTTTTCCTGGGTCTATCCCGAAAATCAGTACGCTTATCACCTGAGTGTCAGTGCAAACCGCTCGGAGCCCGGCAATCCGGCGGAAAACACGTTGGACCAGGATGTTGAGACGCGCTGGGCCTGTCTCAATCAGAACGGTCTTGAAAACTGCAGTGCCATTTACGAGCTGGATGAACCCACTGAGCTGAACGCGGTTTTTATCGCGTTCTACCGGGGCGATCAGCGCTATGCGTTTTTTAACCTCGAAGGGTCGCGTGATCAGGCGTGTTCTGCAAGCCCGGATAGCGCAGACTGGTTTCCCGTCTATGTCAACGGTATGAGTAGCGGCTCGACGACTGAAACGGAATATTATGCATTCAGCAGAACGACGCTGAAGTGTCTTCGTTTTGTCGGGCTGGGTAATTCCGAAAACGACTGGAACAGTATTCTGGAGTTTGATGTCAGTAATGACGCCGAGGGCGGTGAGCAGGCTTATGCGGTAAGAGACGTTCTGGCCGGAGATTTCCGGCTGCTGGCGGAGACGGTTATTCATCTGCAACGGCAAAGTGACGGTTTCTGGAATCCGGCGCTTTTCGATACGATAGCGGATAATCCTACCGCCAGCGAGGGCGCCGAAACCAGTGGTACTGCGCTGATCACCTATGCCTTGGCCAAAGGTGTCAATATGGGATTGCTGTCCAGGCCCCGTTATTTGCCGGTTATTCTTAAGGCGTGGAACGGCCTGCAAACCAAAGCCCTGATCACCGATGATGAGCAGGGGCCAGTGTTGGGTTATGTCCAGGGCGTGGCTCAGCAGCCGCCGGAAGCCCCGCTGACGGCATACGATACGGTCGATGGAAGTCATCCGGACAGGCAGTATGCCCTCGGCGCGTTTCTGCTTGCGGCCACCGAAGTCGCGCGTCTGGAACAGCTGCCTATCGTTTCCGCAGTGGCGTCATCCGCCGAGGAAGGTAACCCGGCGGCGTACGCTATCGATGGCGATCTGTTGACCCGATGGGCCGGACAGGGTGTTGACGATGAGTCCGGCTGGATCGGTTTTGTTCTTCCGGAACTGACCGATAATATCAGTCGTATCGATATTGCATGGTATCGCGGCGACCAGCGGCAAGCGATGTTCGACCTGGAATATTCCGATTCGGGAACCTGTATGGCGTCGCGCTTCGATCTGGATTTCAAACCTATCGAAGGGGCAGTCGGTCTGCAGTCGTCGGGCAATTCCCTGTTGCAGGAGTCATTCGAGTTTGCCCCGATCAAGGCCAAATGCATCCGTTATCAGGGGCGGGGCAACTCCGAAAACGACTGGAACAGCATCACCGAGTTCGAGATCTATACAACCCTGCAATCGTCCTCCGGCATGCCTCTGGCTATCGCGCCCGAGATGGTGCGCGCCAATCGCTGGCAGGAGCCGAATGTACCCGCCAATGTCGTCGACGACGATGCCGCGAGCAGATGGTCTTGTGAAAATCAAAGCGGTGAGGATGATTGCCGTCTTTGGCTGGATCTCGGCGAGATCCGGAGGATCGGGCAACTGGAGATCGCTTTTTATAATGGCTCGGTCCGTACCGAAAGTTTCGACATCGAAGTGACCAGCGACGCGCAGTGTCTGACAAGCAGCGATGATGGTATCTGGCAGCTTTATACGCAGAGAGACGGCAACTCCGCCGATGACGTCGAGACGATTGCGCTGGATGGTGTCAGTGCCCGTTGCATTCGTTTTGTCGGCCACGGCAATTCGGCCAATGACTGGAATGCCATCAATGCCTTGCGTGTCTATCCGCTGGAGAGCGATTGAGGCAGGCATGGTTACTTCGATGAGTGGGACAGAAGAAGGCGGCATTATGGGGCTGGTGAAAGCAGGGAGGTAAATTGGCTGCCGTTATGGGCCAACAGAGTGGGATGGTTTTGGTAAACGCTGGTCTTCAGCTAAACTGGTGTTGTTTCTTTTGTTGAGCGAAGTAATCGGACTTGCAAAATAGACTATTTGTCATGCGACACGGGGAAAGCCTTGCCAACCGGCAGGGCTTGATTGTCAGCAAACCCGCCAATGGGGTTGCGGCCTACGGTCTCAGTGATACCGGAAGACAACAGGCGGATGATAGCCTCAAGCGCGAAACCCGCCTGGACTCACAAACCGTGATCATCAGCTCGGACTTTAAACGTGCTGTTGACACAGCGCGGATTGCCTCTGAACGACTCGGCGTCGACGTGCCTTTGACGTTCGATGAGCGTTTGCGCGAGCGGGACTTCGGTGATCTGGAACTGACCGATGTGAGCAATTACAGGAAAATCTGGGTGCTTGATAAAGAGGACCCGGATCATACGAGCGATGGCGTCGAGTCGGTCAATGCGGTTGTGGCGAGATTGTGCGGCTTGCTTAAGGATATCGATCAGCGTTACAGCGACAAAAATATTCTGCTTGTTTCACACGGCGATATTCTGCAGATTCTGCAAGCCGTTATCGAACGGCTGCCGCCTGCCAACCACCGGTCGGTAAACCATCTCGGCACCGCCGAGATACGACAACTCAGTCCCTGCTGAGGCCGTAATCGATTGAAATCTAGGCTTTGCCGGCCGGGTCGATATGACCGCCGGTTTCGTCGCCAAAATAAATATTGAATCGCTGTCTGGCCAGTTCAGCAAAGTAGCGCTCGAGCATTTTTCGAACATGCTCGTCCTTGATGCGTTGCCATGGCAGTTTGTCGGCCGGATAGAACCGGCCCCGCTTGGGCTCTTCTTCATGGGCCTCGCCACGGTAGTAAATCGCCTGGGCGCCGGTCTCGCTGTTTTCATAAACGGTATATAAAAATCCCAGCGTGACGCGCAGTCCGAGATCCGCCAGCAGGCTTCGCAGGTTTCTCAGCGAGCCGGAGTGGCCACCTTCACCACTGTGAGGTAAATGCAGGCTCCGGCCGTCTTCCCCCGGTAACAGCAAAATCTCGCCGTCGCGTTCGACAATGGCGCCGACGATGATTTCCGCGCTGTTGCGGGTAGCGCTGACAGCGGCCTGTTCCAGGCCGGGCGAAAAATAACCGCCATGGCCGTAGCCGAGTGGTGTCATTTCCTGGTGGAAAAACGCCTCAACCCTGCCGATCAAAATAACATGATCGCCGGCGTCGAGGATTTTCTTGTGCTGGCTGCACTCGAACCAGGCAACTACATCGTCGAGCAAGGGGCAGCCGAATTGTCCGTCGTGCCAGTCGCTGCGGTCGAATTTGTCCGGGTCTTTGGTTGCGAAGATGCCGGAAATGTCCTTCTGCTGTTCGGACAATATATTGACCGCAAAATGTTCGGCTGCTTCGAATATATGGCGACTCTCCGCGGATTTGTCGATGCATACCAGCAGCAGGGGCGGATCAAGCGATACCGACGTGAACGAGTTTGCGGTAAAACCGCGCGGCGTGCCGAATTGATCCTTGCAGGTGAGGACGGTCACGCCGGTCAGAAAGCGGCCGAAAGCGTTGCGCAGTTCTCGGGGGTTGCTGATATCCAAAAAAATCTCGATAAGCGTTGTGACAGGGCTAAGTGTAAACTGTTGGGCGGGTTTGTGCAGACTTCCGTGGGGCAGGCTGAATGCCGGGGTATTTCATGGGCCTGCAACGCCCATGACGAGAGTGGAAAATATCCCCGGCAACAGCATCAGATTTTTCGATAAGGCCATAGGTTTTCGGAAGCGTTGCGGGTGAATTCGAGAAGATTAAAAAAATCCGAATATAGGCTGTCCGCTATTGTCAATTTTTGCTAAACTTGCGAAATTTTTAGCCGGTCCGGCCGCAATACCGGCCTTGTGGATTAGCTTTCTTTTACTGGGGGGTCGTCGTGTCCGCTGATTCTGATTCAGGCTTGATCAAGTCGTTCATTGTTGTTTTGGGTGGGCTGGTGTTATTTACCGCTTGCATTATGTTTCTTGCCAGGGTCATAGCTCCACCGGCGGCGTACGACGACAAGCTGGTCAAGGAGTCCCTGCAAAAGCGTATCGAACCGGTAGGTCAGGTCAGAACTTCGGCGGATGCCGCAGAGCCTGCTGAGGCAGCGGTCGCCGCAGCGCCCAAGACGGCCAAGGAGCTTTACGACGGTATCTGCGCAAGTTGTCATGCAACCGGTGTCGCCGGTGCGCCGAAAGTCGATGACGCGGCGGAATGGGCAAAACGGGGTGAAGTCGGTGTCGATACCCTGGTCGCAACCGTCATAAGCGGTAAAGGCGCCATGCCACCAAAAGGCGGCTCGACCTACAGTGAAGATGAGATACGCTCGGTTGTGCAAATGTTGCTCGGCCTGGACAGCGGCGAGGCTGCGGCAGCTGAAGAACCGGCGGCCGAAGCACCTGCCACTGAAGAGGCTGCACCGGAAGCGGGAGCTGCGGAGCAGGCACCGGTAGAGGAAGCGGCGGCGGCAGCCGGCGCTGAGGAAATACCCGAGCAGGTTAAATCCACGGTCGATACGGTGTGTTCGGCCTGCCATATAGCCGGTGTTGCCGGTGCGCCGAAATTTGGGGACAAGGCAGCCTGGGACCAGCGCGCCGCTGCGGGAATGGAAACCATGGTTGCAACCGTGGTCAGTGGCAAGGGTGCCATGCCGCCGAGAGGTGGTACACAACTGACCGAAGACGAGATACAACAAGCTATAGGTTATATGATGTCAAAATAATCCACTTGATTGATCAGTGGTTTGGAAAAGACGCCGGTAACAACCGGCGTTTTTTTTGTCTGACTGGTTTTGCTAATCCCGCCGCAGCTTTTCGCTGACCGCGATCGGGGTGGGATAGTACATAACGATCCAGTAGGAACTGACAATAAACGACAGGATGGTGGCGGTCTGGATCAGCGACGCGCTGCGTTCGCTGATCAGGTCGGTGCTGGTGGCAACGACCGCGATCAGCAGGGAGAACTCACTGATTTGCCCGAGCCGGACACCAATTTCGCCAGCCAGGCGTTCTTTTTCCTTTTCGCGCCTGAGTAAAACCTTGAAGATCAATGGCTTCAGCAGTACACCCGCTGCCGCCAGAGCAATCGCCGGAGCCAACACCCCGCCCAGCATATTGATGTCATAACCGGCACCGAGCGCGAAAAAGAAGATGATCAGGAAAAAGTCCCGCAAGGGTTTAAGGCTTTCGGCGATATAGCGGGCGATCGGGTTGGTGGCCAGCGTAACGCCGGCAATGAACGCACCGATTTCCAGCGACAGGCCAAGTGCCTGTGCCAGTTCGGCGATACCGAGACACCAGCCGATAGCCAGAAGAAAAATATATTCTTTGATCTGATCGAATTTGGCGAACAA
>JAGRHW010000011.1 GCA_020444765.1 Gammaproteobacteria bacterium
GATCTCTAATTTGGTCTAGATTTGTAACACTTGCCGGCACATACTGAGTTTGCTCTGGGACTCTACATCTTTCTTTAGGAATATCTTTCTGAGGTACGTAGTTTGGGTTTAGATTTTCTTTACGCTTTCCGATCCTTTTCACTTCTATCTCCATACAATGAACCAAGTAATCGAATAGCGAAACTTCTGGCTCCTTCACTGGTGTGCCTAGTTCAAGCCGTTTCCAAGCATTCATGACAAGATCATGAGCCTCTCCGCCTAGCATTGGATAACCCCCTGACTTTCTGCGTTTTGCTAACCGAGATACAATCTTCTCTGCAGCACCGGTTAGTCGTATGAGCAAATCCGAAGAAAGCCCCATTCTCAAGCGCTCTACTTCTTCATGTGCTGCCTCAATGGTCTTCTTACGAAGGCTACAACTGCCATAGTTTTTACACGCTTCTACAAATTTACAGCTATCCCCATGATCACAGGCATTATCAGAATTCATCTCAACCTCCAACGCACCCAGATGTAGTGAAGTACACCACCTTCAGTGTTGTAATGTTGTCAATACTCTCTAGCGATTGAGCCAAAATATTCCGACATTTAATTTTCTACTACCTACCCTCTTTAACCCCCCCTACAGACAGATTTCAGAAATTATTTTTTGTTTTTCTGAAATCTGTCTGTAGGGGAGGTATGTCCTTAAGAAGAAAGTGTTTTTTCATATCATCCTATACAAGGACAATGACCATGAATGACAGAAACAAGGCAAAGATTCAATCTTTTCACTGGAAAAACGCCCATAGAACAGCCTACCGCATAGCACTGATGTGGGTTCTACTAGAAGAAACTATTGACAATGAAGTGATCTCAGCAGTGGTTGGCAAGATTCACTATTGGATCCTTGCTTTCCATTGGAAATGGGGTATCAACAAGAATCCTATTCAGAAGCTAAAAACCAGTGTCAAATTCCAGCTTATGCTTGCCATAGCCTTCATTACTGCGAACCACCAGCCTGATATTTATCCCGGTCAATTAAGCAGATCATTCGTTATTATTGAGTACGAAAAATTTGACAGGCACAGCCACTTTAAGCTGACTAATCATGCCCCTTGGGTTGAGAATCCACTCTAGACAGCGTGTGAGCTCATCCCTCATGTTAGTGAGCTCATCCCTCATGTTAGGACACCGTAGGTTAGAGAATTTCGGCCTCTTGAGCTCATCCCTCATGTTAGGACACCGTAGGTTAGAGAATTTCGGCCTCTAAATGCTCGACCACGAACTCGGTTGGGGTTCGGTCGCCGAGCGACTGATGCGGTCTGAATTCATTGTAGTCTACGCGCCAGGCTTCAATTTTCTCCTGAGCATCTTCGACAGACAAAAACCAGTTAAGGTTTAAACACTCATCTCGAAGGCTACCATTGAACGATTCGATATGGGCATTATCAGTGGGTTTACCGGGACGTGAGAAGTCCAACACGACATCATTTTCGTAAGCCCACAAATCCAGTGCTTTGGAAATAAACTCACTGCCATTATCGACCTGAACCCGTTTGGGCTTTCCCCGCATGGCTTTGATGTGCTCCATCGTAGCAACGACATCATCACCCCGCAGCATCTGATCGACAGTGATCGCAAGGCATTCGCGACTAAAATTATCCACTACAGTTAAGGCCCGTATACGCCGCCCATTAAAGAGGCTGTCAGCGACAAAATCCATACTCCAGCACTCGTTGATTGTAGTAAGTGTCGGCCTTTCTACCCGATGCGCTGCCGCAACCCGACGTCTTGGTCGCTTACGACGAAGGTTCAGTCCTTCTTCGCAGTATATCCGGTGTGTTTTCTTGTGATTGATCAGCCAGCCTTCGCGTCTCATGAGGGTGTGGATGCGCCACATGCCATAACGTACCCGCGTCTCGGCGATCTCTCGAATGCGCGCTCGCTCCGCGCGATCCTCACGTGGGTGTGGCTGATAGTAAAAATACGAACGCGACACCTCAACGAGCTCAACAGCATGCCTTGCACTGATACGATAGGCGTCGACAAGGAAGTGCGCTAGCTCACGCCGCGGAGCGGGCTTCAGAGCTTTTTTCGAATCACCTCCTGAAGCATCTCCTTGTCCAGGCTCAGGTCGGCTACGAGTTTCTTCAGCCGATTATTCTCAGCCTCAAGCTGCTTCAGTCGGCGTAGCTCCGACACGCCGAGCCCACCGTATTTCTTCTTCCAGTTGTAAAAAGTCGCCTGTGAGACGCCGAATTTACGACAGATCTCTTCCACTCGTGTGCCTGTCTCGGCCTGCCGTAGCGCAAAGGCGATTTGCTCTTCAGTGAACTTGGTCTTCTTCATAGGTTGTTCCTCCCCTAACTTAGGGTATGCCAAACAGCCGGATTTTCTAATTTACCGTGGTCCAGTTTTTTGGGAGGAGGTCAGTCTGCCGGTAAACGCTGGGCGGCAGATTTCCCAGACTATCGTGTGGTCGTTCGTCGTTGTAGTCGAGCATCCAGTGCCTGGCCATGTCGCGTACTTGGCTGAGCGATTCGAAAATGTCTTGAACGGTGCGTGTCTCGGTTCATAGTAAAAGCACCGCGCGCGGCCTCGACCGCCCTGTCTACATCGGCGACCGACGCCAACGCGATGCGCGCTATGGTATTTTCTGTCGCGGGACTGATAACGTCGAGCGTTTCCGCGGCCAGCGGCTCGACCCACTGTCCGTCGATGTAGAATTGCAGATAATCTTTCATGGCGTAGTCCTGTGCTGAGTTCGGTTTGTGGTAGCTTACCGCTTGAGTTTGCGATCAAGTATGCCCTGAATACCCCTGGAGAATCATCAATGACGGCATCCGTTTCATTCCATTATTCTCACGGGTCTTCTCTGTCGCCGCATTGCGGTATTGTATTCTTTTCCGTGGGACAGCCAACCACCTGAACGCGTTATCCGGAATATCATCCATGCGATTTTTAGCTGCTCTCCTCAGCCTGATCTCACCCGCCGTGTTCGCCTCCGAAGGGGCCCTGCCGATCGAAGGGCTTACGACATCGGCAATCGGCTATTTATCCCTCGCAGTATTCGCCATCGCCTATGCTCTGGTCATGGGCGAAGAGGTTCTCAAGCTTAAAAAGTCCAAACCCGTCCTGCTGGCCGCCGGGATCATCTGGATCATGATCGGCTATGTCTACCAGCAGAGTGGTCGGTCGGAAGTCGCTCAGGCTGCGATCGAGCACAACCTGCTGGAATACGCCGAATTGCTGCTGTTTCTACTGGTCGCCATGACCTACATCAACGCCCTGGATGAACGCCGGTTGTTCGACTGCTTGAAATCGAGAATGCTGATCCGGGGATTCAGTTTTCGCACCCTGTTCTGGATGACCGGCATTCTGTCGTTTCTTATCTCGCCGGTTGCCGATAATCTGACGACCGCCCTGCTGATGTGCGCCATTGTTTTAAAAGTGGGTGGCAGCAATGACCGCTTTATCGGGCTGGCCTGCATCAATATCGTGGTTGCCGCAAACGCGGGTGGTACCTTCAGCCCGTTCGGGGATATCACGACGCTGATGGTCTGGCAGGCGGGGCTGGTTTCCTTTACAGAGTTTGCCGCGCTGTTCATTCCGTCAGTTGCAAACTTTCTGGTGCCGGCGCTGATCATGTCGGCTTTTATCCCGAATGAAAAGCCGGAAGCCATCAGCGAATACATCGAACTCAAACGAGGTGCCAGGCGGATCGCCGGTCTGTTTCTGCTCACCATCGCAACCGCTGTCGCCTTTCACGGTCTGCTGCACCTGCCACCGGCCATCGGCATGATGATGGGACTCGCCTACCTTCAGTTCTTCAGTTACTTTCTGCGAAAAACCCTGCCCGCCTCACTTGCCAGAAAGCGCGCCAGAGCGGAAGCCGCTCACGACGAAGACGCCCTGAGACGCCTGGGTTCCGTCGTACCCTTTGACGTGTTCAAACGTGTGTCTCACGCGGAATGGGACACGCTGCT
This sequence comes from Gammaproteobacteria bacterium, assembly GCA_020444765.1. Next base: position 3,969 of record JAGRHW010000011.1, read on the forward strand.
GTTTTTCTATGGCGTAGTGATGTGCGTCGGCGGCCTCAGCCTGCTCGGCTATCTGAGCCTGGTGTCAGACATCCTCTACACGCAGTGGAATCCCGTCTGGGCCAATATCATGGTGGGCATTCTCTCGGCCATAGTCGACAACATCCCCGTGATGTTCGCCGTACTGACCATGCAGCCGGACATGTCACTCGGCAACTGGCTGCTCGTTACACTCACAGCAGGTGTCGGCGGCAGCCTGCTGTCCATCGGTTCAGCCGCCGGAGTTGCATTGATGGGTGCGGCGCAGGGCAAATACACCTTTCTCGGACACCTGAAGTGGATGCCTGTGATTGCCTTGGGGTATGGGGTGAGTATCTGGGTGCATATGGTGTTGAATGGAGCACTGTTCTGAAAGCCCTGCCTCCGGACTTCTGACCAGTAGCGAATGATCTCTAGCTGCCGGCTCTCTCAAAGACTATCAGTAAATAGTCCGACATACAGATAGACCGACTGTCGGGCTATTTATTGCCAGCGGATTCTCTCTACTTGCCCTAAAGCACTGATAATAGTTTAAATAGTTCGAAATTCTTGATGAACAACGACCGTACAAAAACGCTTATTGACAAGCACGCCTATGTCGGTCTATTCCCGATGTTTATTTGACAGAGTTGCACTAAACTGTTGGTATAGTTCATAAAAGTGGGTGTCGGTTTTTCCGGATTTCTGGATATATCGACACGGAGATAACCGACATTGTGTCGTTGTAGAAAGCTGTTAACTTATGGAAGAGCTATAAGGATTGAATTCGAAAAGATTGAAAGTGGGCTAGATGTTCAAGAGTCAATAGTAAGAGCTTATCCAACAGATGTCCTAGATTAAAGAGAGTAAAAGCGATTACTTTCAAGCAAGAATTCAAGCAAAGGATATTGGTCAAGACGATTCGTTTTGTTGTTCATTTTCTTATTATTCTAGTTCGGGAGAGTTTTTGGGTTTAGACTCAGAATCAATATGGGCGGGTGAATCAGATCTAAAAGACCCATATAGGATCTCATTCAACATCTTTCCACCCGAAAATACTGAATTGGTTAAGTGCCAAATAGGAATTAAAAAGTGTAAAAAGGGAATTTGGGACTATACATGGCAATCATTTGTTGTTCTTGTCTTCGTGTTGCTAATTAGCTCAATCATAAAATTATAGGTATAAAGTTCACAAGGCCAGGCACATTCGCCCCTTCGGGGCTGGACCTCCGCACTGCGTGCTCCGGCCTGTGCTGGCGGCGTTATACGTCCAAGTTCCCCAATAAAAGTAGACACCTCATTACTACCTAACGAGGTGAAGGCAGTTGAGTGCACTGCGTCGAGGTCGTACTCGCGATGCCGGACAGTAACCAGTAAAAAAATCTGCCCCCAGTGAAACTTTTTGCTCTGAAGACTCGTATACCTGTGTGAGGGCCGCACCACGACTGTCGCTGTGCGGCTTTATCACAACCAAACACATCACCAATACGAGGTTTCATTATGATGAAAAAAATACTGGCACTCAGTTTGAGCACAGCCATGGTTCTTTCAGGTGCCGCCACGGCGGCCCATCACATGTCCGGTCCTCTTTCGGTTAAGGGTGACGATCAGGACGTTTCCGCCGGCAGCGTAACCGCTGCAGCTGTTCTCGCTGAAAAAAACGGCTGGCTGGTGGTACATCGCACCGACGACAACATGAAACCCGGCCCGGTAGTCGGCCATGCACCCTTGAAGGCCGGCATGAACAAAGAAGTCACCGCCTTATTGACTGAAGAGGTCAAATCAGGTGAAAAACTCATGTTGATGCTGCACGGCGAAGAGGGTGGCATGAAGACCGGACTATTCGAATACAGCCTGGGTGCTAAAGAAGACGGTCCGGTTAAAGTGGACGGCAAGCTGGTAATGACTGTCATCACCGCACAATAATGTCGTTGCCCCGGAACACGGAGGGTAGAGTCCATCTGCCCTCCTTCCAATTTGCATTCGGCCAATCTGATGTATTTTTTTCAAGCATCCCCGCTTCAGCCAAGTCTTTGAGACTGCCGCTCAAGATGTCGCGGAGATGGGTGATTACGGCTGAGCGCTTTCAGACGAAAGTTGCATCAACGACCCAGATGGTGCAATCTGAAATTGAGTTTTGACAAACATTCGGCATCCACTTTGACTCCACCCGAATCCGACTTGAACAACCTGCTGGTCAAGATCGCGCTTGGCAATCGACCGGCATTCGCACAATTGTATTCGCACACCAGTGCGAAACTCTTTGCCGTGCTGCTTCGTTTACTGGATAACCGCGCTGACGCAGAAGATGCGCTTCAAGAGGTTTTTATCCGAATCTGGCAGCGCGCAGATCGATACAAACCCTCCGGTCACAGCGCCATGCCATGGTTGCATACGGTGGCGCGAAATCATGCCATAGAACGGCTGAGAACGAAAAAGCGGCAGCCTGTTCCGCTGGATGAACCGGATAGCAAGCCTTCTGCCGAGGCGACACCGGAGCGTAGCCTCACCGCGAGCAACGATTTGCAACGGGTGGGCGAGTGCCTCGAGGAACTGGAAGAAGACCGTGCGAGCGCACTGTGTAGCGCTTATCTGGACGGTGACAGCTACCAGACTCTGGCAGACCGGTTTGATGTGCCTTTGAATACCATGCGCACATGGCTGAGACGAAGTCTGCAAAAACTGAAAGCGTGTTTTGAACGATGAATACCATGAATAACGACAACAAGCCACACGATGACAATCTGCTTGCCGGAGAGTACGTCATCGGTGTGTTGCCGTTTGGCGAGCGTATGGAATTCAAGGCCCGGCTGTCTGAAGAACCCGCGCTGCGTAAACAGGTACACGATTGGGAGGCCAGACTGTCAGTACTCGATGAACAAACACCCCCTGTTACAGCACCTGAAGGTCTATACGCCGACATTGAACGTCGCCTTTTCGGTAAAGATCCAAAACCTGATCAGAACGTCTGGCGCTGGTTGCGCGCCGCCAGTTTTGCCGGACTCATCGGACTTGCACTATTCGGTACGCTCCAACTGCAGAAACAAGAACAGGCTTTACCCAAAATGTACGCAACGACCCTGCAACCGACCGAAACATCCGAATTGCAGGTCGTGGCCGTATACGACAGCGCTCAGGGTTCTCTGCGTCTGAATCGCACAGCCGGCGCGCCCGAACCCGATCGCGTTTTCGAGCTCTGGCTGATTCCCGCCGGTAATGCGCCTGTTTCTCTGGGTCTGTTACCACAGCAATCGACAGCAGAAATCGCGCTGCCGGAATCTCTGCGAGCGGTCGTTGACGGTGCGACGCTTGCAGTTTCAGACGAGCCGCCGGGCGGCTCACCAACCGGTGCTCCTACCGGAGCCGTGTTATCGGCGGGTCAACTTATCCTGCTCTGATATCCCGGCAGGAGATGTTTCCGGACGTTTTTCGGTTTTTCTGAAACTAATTGCCTGCCACTCTCGTTCTCCCATTGAATGCGCGATTTGCCGCGCATTCCTCGTGGCTCTTTGCCCCTGGCAACTGCTGACCTCGAGACATTTTTCAATCACAGGAGAACCACATGAACTCACTCAAGAGGAAACCGCTATCGGCACTGGTTATGGGAAGCCTGATAGCGGCCTCAACCGCGCAAGCGTCCAGCCATCGCGAAGCACCGTTCATCGCTGAAAACCCGAAAGTCGACGCTACGGACTTTTATATGTTTCGCAGTTATGAATCCGGCCGCGAAGATTTCATCACCCTGATCGCCAATTACAACCCCTTACAGGATGCCTACGGCGGCCCCAACTACTTCAGCCTCTCGCCTCGTGCTCTTTATGAAATTCATATCGACAACAATGGCGACTCTGTCGAGGATCTGACTTTCAGCTTCAGATTCAGCAATACACTGGGTAGCAACGGGGATGGTATTGCCTTGCCGATCGGCGATAAAAGCATACCCGTACCCCTGAAAAATATCGGTCCCGTGACGAGCATGGACAACAGTGCGTTGAATTTTATTGAAGCCTATTCGCTTGATGTCGTAAGCGGAGACCGTCGAAGCGGCACTCGCATGTCAGCTGTCGGCCCGAACGGAGAAACCCGGTTCAGCAAACCACTGGATAATGTCGGCAGCAAGACTTTCTCTGTTCAGAACTATGAGGAATATGCTTCAAATTACATACATGACGTAACCTTCACCGGCTGCCCAAGTGACGCACAACACGGGCGCGTATTTGTCGGTCAGCGCATGGAATCGTTCGCAGTCAATCTCGGCGAGATATTTGACCTCGTCAACACTGACCCCACAGGCCCGGTGGATGGCGAAAACAACGCTCTGGAACACAAGAATATCACCACCATCGCACTTGAGGTTCCCCGCGATTGCCTCACTGGCGAGAACGACACCATCGCCGCCTGGACAACGGCCAGTATGCCGCAAGTGAGGGTATTGAATCCTGATGCCGGCTTCGACGATCCGGAGATAGCCGGTGGTGCCTGGACTCAGGTCTCCCGCCTCGGCATGCCGCTCGTCAATGAAGTGGTTATAGGCCTGCCAGATAAAAATCGCTTTAACACCAGCGAGCCGAAAGACGACGCACAGTTCCTGGACTACGTTACCAACCCGTCGCTACCTGTATTACTCAACGTACTGTTCGGTGTGACGCCTCCGACTGTCGAAGGTCGCCCTGACCTCGTAGCCGCCTTTTTGACCGGCCTTGAAGGCGTAAACGCAGATGGTTCTGTGGGAGACATGTTGCGCCTGAATACGGCACTGCCTGTCACTTCTGCGCATGACCAGCACAATCTTGGTGTAGCCGCAGGAGACGTCGCAGGGTTTCCGAATGGTCGTCGCCCGGGTGACGATGTCGTCGATGCAGAGCTTCGGGTTGCCATGGGGCTACTTTGCCATCTGGATCTTGGTTTATGCACCGCAGAAGATGCGCCCAGCGGGGATTTGCCCTATACCGATGGGGCGCTGCAGAACAGCATGCAGTTTGATACCCATTTCCCTTACCTCAAGACGCCGATGCCCGGCGCTTCGGATGAATAAGGAGGCTGTCATGAAAATGTTCTACATCTTTCTTATTGGTGCCGCCGTTGTGTTATCAGGTTGCTCTGACTCCGACTCAAAGAGCGCTATGCAAAGCAGCGAAAATGGTGCTTCCACTGATAACGGCATGACGACAAATCCGACGTCAGCGCTTGCGGAGTTTGCCGGCGCTGACGCTACGTCAGACAGCCTGCCCATCAGTGATCCGGAGGCCTTACGCAGCGATATGCAAGCCCTGTTCGGTGATGAATCTGCCGACCCTAAAAAAGTCGGGGATGACACCACGCTCTCCGACCTGATTCAGTGAGGCAGAGCGCTATGCAGATATCCTGTATCTCCAGAGGCGCGTTGGTGTGGGGGCTCTTCGCCCTCGCACCTTTGAGCGTCTCACTAAACGCCTGGTGTGCTGGTGCCAAACCGGTTCAACCGGCGCCTGATGAGGTCGTACTTACATTGCCCGGCGATTCCCGAAGCGACGCGACACTACAAACCTTGCGCGATGCGGTACGTCGGCAACCTGACAACACCGATGCTGTCGCCAATCTCACCAGGCACTATCTCTCGCTGGCCGAACGCCACGTCGATCCACGCATGGCCGGAATGGCAGACGCGCTGCTCGACAAACAACCCGTCTTTACTCCGCGATTGCTCGCCTTGAAAGCGCGGCAACAGGCTTTTAGTCACAATTTTGAAGCGGCGTTAGAGACACTGGATAAAGCCGTTGATCTTTCGCCAGATAATATTGAACTGCGGCTGCATCGTGCCAACTATCGAATGCTGCAAAGTGACTTTTCCGGCGCTGACAGGGATTGCCGGCAGATCAGTGATAGCGGTGACAGCCTGCTCGGTGCCTTTTGTCAGTCGCGGCTGACTGCTTATCTCGGCGAGCCTTTACTTGCGCAAGCTGTTCAATCCAGACTAGCCCCACTTCTTTCAGGCAATAAAGATATGCAGGCCTGGATATCAACGGTACAGGCCGAAACAGCGTGGCTGGCCGATGACATCGAATCTGCCAGATCTCATTTCGAGAACGCTCTTGATCAGTATCCTGGTTTCGCCTACACGCTGCGGCGTCTCGCAGACATTGCCCTGATACAGGCACGCTATGCCGATGTGCTGGCAATGATACCGACCGACTCAAACGTCGATGCACTGATACTCCGAGCCACACACGCAGCACTGCTGGCCGGTGACGATAAGCGACTGAACGAGGGACGGGAACGTTATGAGCAGCGACGTAAGGCGATCATACAAAGTCTGCGAATACTGCACCCGGCCGATGAGGCCTATTACTTTACGCATATTTCTCCTGACGCCGACGCCGCCATAAAAGCAGCTCGTCAGAACTGGGCTCAGCAGCAATCTCCGGAAGACTGGCAACTGCTCGCTCAGGCAAGCGCACTCTCGGGTGGCACTGCCACATTGCCCGCCTTTCCTCCCTGGATCACCGAAAGATCACCATTGATAGTACTCAACACTGAGGTGAAGCAATGAGCAGGTTTATAGCGGTTTTCTTGTGTTTTTTTGCGATGCTTCCCCCACTGGCCCAGGCTCATAAACTGAGCGACAGCTACCTGACTTTGAATGATGGCAACTCTGGCCCTGCTCTTCGTTGGGATATTGCCCTACGGGATCTCCACGAAGTGATGTCGCTCGACACTGATGGCGACCGGCAAGTCACCTGGCAGGAGGTGCTGGATTCGCAGCAAAGTATCCAAACGATCGCCGCGGGTGGTTTGCTTATCAGCCGCGCGGGGGTCGATTGTCAATTGTCGGAGCCAAGCCTGAATTTTACCAGACACAGCGATGGCGGTTATGCCGTGCTGGATTATCAGGTGCATTGCCCCGCCGGCGACGAACCACTGCACATTGACTACCGGCTTTTTGCAGACGCCATTCCTCAGCATCACGGCGTGTTGAGTGATCAACGTGAAGACTTTGACGGCACACCACAAATACTGTCACCGGAAAAGCCCACCCTCGTGCTCAGTCCGGACTCAAAGCCAGCCGTTTTTCTGCCATTTTTCTGGCAGGGAATTGTCCACATCGCCATAGGGCTGGATCACATCGTATTTGTCCTGACCTTGCTGGTGGCCGCCACGGTGTCGCGCCCCTTTCGCGAAAAATCGCGGTCCAAAGGTCGTGTGTTAAAAGAAGTGATGATACTGCTGACCGCGTTTACAGTGGCGCATTCCATCACTCTGGCCCTGTCAGTCAGCGGTCTTGTCGCCCTGCCTTCCCGGTGGGTTGAATCAGCTATCGCCGCCACTGTAGCAATCGTGGCACTGAATAACCTGTGGCCGATATTTCCTGAACGCTATCGCGTCGGCCTAACCTTTGTATTCGGCTTGATTCACGGCTTTGGATTTGCAGGTGTCATGCGTGCATTACCCATTACGCAAGGTGAACTGGCGCTGTCGTTGGCGGGATTCAATATTGGCGTGGAACTGGGCCAGATTGCGCTGGTAATACTCGCCTTGCCACTGTTGCTCTGGGGCAGGATTCCTTTGGCATTGCGCCGTACTGCCGGACTTGGAGGCTCGGCGGCCGCTGTCGTCATAGGAACAGTGTTGTTTACTGAGCGCATTGTGGGAGCTGCCTGAATTATTCAGCAGTACTCGCAGCGACAGCTAAAGCCTTACCGTTGAAACGATAAATTTTCCTTAATAGCTCCTGTTCTGTCGCTCTTGCTGGTCGGATTTCCGCTGGCAAGAGCGACTACTCATCTCACATCTTAATGTAATCCACCTAAGCTGTAACACTCATCCTGATTTACGGTATATAGGATCAGGATGAACAATAACGCCCCCGAAAATCAATCGTTTGATGCTGTGATCTGAGTCGATTTGAATATAACCTTCAGCGCCCTGCCCGGTGATCAGGCTGGTCCGCTTTCAAGCAAAAAAATAGCGCGTGATTTACGCGCTATTTTAATTTCTTCCTGCTGATTCTTATTGCTCGGTACAACCCAGATAGATTGCACAGGCTTTGGCTTCTTCTATGGAATCATAGAAGTAGGTGATGCCGATAAACCACTCACTACCCGCATTGATATAGGTATTGAAATATTGCGTAGGATCGCCGGACGACTGATCGACAGCAAGTATGCTGACCGGCTCAATGGGACTACTGCAGTCAAGCGCACCGCCGTCAAACCCATAGAATTGTGCTTCAATCCAGTCCACGTTATTCGCCAGCAGATAGTCAAAATCGGCGGCGAATTCCTCTGTATAGGGGCATGAGACAGTCTGGGTACAGCTTGGTACGGTCAGTTTCACAACCCCGTTGTTGCCGCTGCGCTTATTATGATGACCACTGCGGTGATGGCCGCCGCGCGCATTGATCCAGATTTCACCACCATCAGTGGGTGAAATATAGGCTTGCAGTTCCGTGGTACTCAAATCCAGTGGCGTTGACAGACCATTATGCCGGCCGGAAGTGATCGTGTAGGGGCCGTTACCAACACTGTCGAAAAAACTCACGCGATTGAGTTTCGTGTCCTCGTCGTCCGAAACCACAGTTAGCGCAGTACACTCCTCGTTCCATTCCAGTGAGAAACCATCCTCGCCAGGCCACTTGTTTTTCCCGTGGCCATGGTGCCCGTTTTTCTTGTGTTCTTTCCCATGGGAGTCAGCCTGCGCTACTCCTGCGGCCGCCAACAGTAAACCCGCACACACCGCTACGGTGAAACTTTGAATCCTGCTCGAATTGAAAATCGACATAATATAAACCTGCAATCAGACTAGACTCTAAATTTGAATTTAACGCCGTCCACTCGGTGGTGAATCTTGTTGGAGCGGAAGATATACTGAAAAAAGCACTCCCGCATAGCATTTTGGGAGTATTTTGTGAATGGGTTCCAGTTGTGATTGCAGAGCATAGTCTCTTGGCGCAAGCACCTGGCCGACAACATGCAGCTCCTAACTGAACAAGCCGCCCCAATGCATAAACTCCTTCTCACAAATAGTGGGTTTCAGCTTTTTGTACAGCCTACGTTATGCATGTTTAAGTAATAAAAGAGATTGGTCCTATATTATTTAACGAGTGTAATCAATGGCAGTGACACCTAAAGAATCTGGAGCAAAGCTCAGCATCAGTATTATGTCATCAAATATTTCCAATCTTGCAGCTTTCAAAGAAGTGTTGCAATCCATTACCCCTCTTCCTGAAGAAGAGACCGACTGGCTGAGTGCTCAGTTACAGAAGCGTGTATTTAAACCTGGCCAAAATCTGTTTTTTCCAGGTAGTCCTGATGCAGGCATTCATTTCATCGAGCGTGGACTGGTTCGTTATTACTATTCTAATGCAGAGGGAAATGAACGAAATCATGGTTTTGCCGCGGAGGCGAATCTGGTTGGATGTTTTCCCGTCTTTGCTGGATATGACCGTTGTCCGTTAACGGTACAGGCTTTGGAAGAGACAGCAACGCTTTACGTCAGCGGTGATATCGTTAGACGGTTTTCGTCACGCCATGCCTGTTGGATAAAATTCCAGATGCGCCTGATGGCACATGTTGCTCTACGCAAGGCAGCGCGTGAAGAAACGCTTCTGCTGGACTCTCCCGAGCAGCGTTATATCAGTTTTATCGACAACTTCGGTAAAATTCTTCCTCGAATCCCACAATACCATATCGCTTCGTTTATAGGCGTCACGCCTGTTGCCCTGAGCAGAATTCGCAAGCGTATTAACCAAGTATAATGAGGCAGTCAAAGATTCTGATTACAGTACGGTCTAAACCTTTGAAGCCCGTGCATCAGAATGAATCCAAACTCTGCCATTTCCAAGTTATTTCTGGCTTTATGTTCAACCGTGATTGTCACCGGATGCAGTACAGCGGTGAGTAACACTAACAACTCCTTGTCCCCTGGCGCGACCAAAGCCCATAACATTCAGGCACATGAGCTGAAGCACATGGTGGCAGAGGCTCGCGATAAATTCGGAGATCCTGCCATTGCCGTGATGTTAATGGATTCAAACGCGGTTTATCTCAAGGAAGTTCAGGGTGTTCGGGTAGCAAATCAGTCAGATGCGGTGACACCGGAGGACTTCTTCCATATTGGCTCAACAGCCAAGTCATGGATTGCGATGATCTCAGCGCGATTGGTCGAGCAGGACAAGCTCAGATGGGATAGCCGTTTCTTTGAGATATATCCTGAGTTGATTTCAAAAGCCAATCCTGCCTACGCCAATATTACGCTTGAAGATTTGTTGATGAGCCGCGCCGGACTACCCGCTTTCACTAATGCCAATGAAACAGAGATGCCGGAAATTAATAACACATCCGTTAGTGATGCTCGGCTGGAATTTATCCAATACGTGTTAAGACAGCCTCCAGCGAGCAAAACGAAACATGGTCAGTTTCAGCATTTGTATTCAAACCCTGGTTATGTTTTGGCGTCCGCCATGCTTGAGCGTGTTACCGGGTTGACCTACGAGGAGATGGCGAAGCAGACACTTGAGCAGGACTTGCAAATCACCGTCTGTATCGGATGGCCGAACAGTTACAGTATCAACCAGCCCTGGGGGCATCGTATAGATGGTGGAAAAATAGAATTTTTCGGCCCCGACAACGAGTACGAAATACCCGTCTTTATGGCACCGGCGGGTAACCTGAGTATGACACCTGAAAGCTACGCCAAATACACGCAATTACATTTAAAAGGCCTGCTTGGTCAATCTGAATATATCAGTCGTGGGTCCTTCTACCGTATCCATTATAGGCATAAGGGATTTTCTCTCGCCGTTATGAATGGAAGTTTTCGGGGTATACGGTTCTCAGGGTTCGATGGGTCTGCAACGACCTTTTTCGCCCGATCGATTATTGTGCCAGAGGCCGATTTCGCCTTTGCCATTCTGGCTAATGCAGCCTCTGCAAAAGGAACCTCTGCAGCGGCAGAATGGTTGACGAAAAGAATTATTGACAGGCAGTTCAAGTTGAGCTGGTGGGATAGGCTTCTGTTATGGTTATCATGAGTATTGGAAGGTGTTGCGGTGAACCTTTACTCCCTTTTATCAGACAGATTGACCTTACGTAGTTTTCAGGCTCCGAAAAACAGAGGCCGTTCGAAACGCTATGTCAGTTAAGAACCAGCTAATAACTGACATAGCCATTGAACCTGTTCGGAAAATGAATTGCTTCTTATGAGAAACAAAAATAGTAGTTCTTTAATACATCTAATGCGTACTTGCATTATTCCTTTGCATTAAACGGCTCTGCAGGTAGCGCGTACAATAAGCGGCAAACGAACCAAGTGCAGTGATAGCCAGGAGCGTTGCTACACTGGCTAAACTGGGTGGTATATGTGCCGCAAAAAACGCAATCAAGCCTAAAAAGTAAGCTGGAATATTATTTAAAACCGAAACGGCGCGCAGGGTAACCACGATAAAGGCGACAACAAAAACCACCGGGGCAAAAGCTAAAAAGCCTAGTGAGGGCATCAACAGGCCCACCACGGTTGCGGCAAAGTTACCCAGAATGATGCCTATGGCAAGGCAGCCGAAGGTGGCGAGTGAGCCTTTGATCGTGCTCTCACCTGTAAAGAAGGCGACCCATCCAATAAACATCGCCCAAACCGGCCAGCCCAATGCGGCTGTGGCGGTTGCCGCTAACGTGGCTGCGATAGCGGCAACCAGGGTCACCATGGTGTAATTTGCTGTAAATATCATCATCACTTTACTCAACTCATTAGGTTAACTGTTTCCACTAGGGCGCTGGCAGGCAAGTTCAATCCATCACAGCCATGCTGATATTGCCAAGGGGATGAAGCTGCGCGCTCGAGCCAAAGCGTTAATGCTTGATTGCCGTGGTCAGCAAGTCTTCTAAACCGACACGGCGAAGCATCTCGGCGCGCAGTCTGTCGAGCACTGCAAATCCGACATCTGCACCGTCGTTCGTCGGATCGTAGTGGATACGAAACGGGCGGGAGCCGGTTGGTTGCTCAACGGCATCCACAACCATCTGCGCAACAGGTGCAGGGTCTGCGGTATCTGGGACGATCTTTTTAAAAGCGGTCTCGATGAGCGTTTTGAAATTTTCGTAGGGGCCTTCCTCGTAGTGCTGCTCGCGGGCAATATCTTCGGGCTGGCCCGCATGAGCGAAATGATTGGTACCTTTCGTAAATGCCCCGGGCACGACTATCGTTGTATCGATTCCCCAGCGGCTCAGTTCTCTTGCATATTGAACCGCAAGCGCGTCCATTGCGGCTTTGGCTGCAAAATAGGGAGACAGGTAGATGGGTGTTCCCCCGGCGCTGCTTGAGCTGGAGATCCAGACCAGGTGGCCTTCGCGACGACGGCGCATGTGAGGCAGAGCCGCGCGATTTAAGCGCTGTGTGCCCAGCACATTGACATCATATTGCTGGGCAAACTGCTCCGGAGTGAATGCTTCGGCAGGTCCAAACACCATATGTCCGGCGTTATGCACGACAACATCAATATGCCCCGATTCTCCAAGCACGCTGTCAACCGCATTGTTGACCGATTCTTCTGACTGAACATCTAATTCCAGGGGATGAATAGCAAGTGATTCTGCTCGGCCCAAAGCCAGAATTTGTTCGGCATTAGCCGCGTTCTTGCCATCAACATTACGCATGCTTGCATAAACTATATGCCCGGCGCGGGCGAGGGCTTCTGACATCAATCGTCCAAACCCGCTTGAAGCGCCGGTGACAATAATAATTTTCTGTGACATGTCCGGTTCCTTTAAATGACGCCGCCATTGGCACGAAGTACCTGGCCATTGATCCAGCCACTATCCGGGCCGGCTAAAAAGGAAACGACCGAGGCAATATCTTCCGGCGTGCCCAATCGTTCTAAAGGGTTCATCTTCGCCATACGCTCGACCAGCTCATCCGGCTTTCCTTTCAAAAACAGCTCGGTGGCGGTTGGTCCTGGCGCGACGGCGTTAACCGTGATATTTCGGCCGCGCATTTCTTTTGCCATGATGGCGGTCAAGGTTTCTACCGCGGCTTTTGTCGCGGCATACACCCCGTAGCTTTCAAGCTTAAGTCCGACCACCGAGGTGGAGAAATTGACAACCCTGCCACCGTGCTGAAGAGATTTGGCGGCCTCCCTCAGGGTGTTAATTGTGCCTTTCAGATTGACATCGATTTGCTGGTTAACATGCGCTTCATCGGCGTCAGATAAGGTTTTCAGTTCCATGATGCCGGCGTTATTAATCAGGACATCGAGTTTGCCCATGGTGGACTCGACAAATTCAAACATCCCGGAGACCGCAGCTGCATCCGACACATCCGCCTGATAGCTCACCGCCTGGCCACCTGAGGATTCAATCTCACGCACCACACGCTCAGCGGCGTCGGCATTCCCTGCATAATTGACAACAACACGAAAACCGTCCCTGGCGAGACGTTTCGCGATTTCTGCCCCAATCCCTCTTGAAGCACCGGTGACTAAAGCGACTTTGGTTACATCTGACATTGGCTTTCCTCTTGATGGCATGGATGTTTGACAACGCGGAGAAAAGTATCACTTTCTAGATTTCGGATAATTAGCTATATTTCGGTTTCAGTATCCGAGAAATTAGATTAATTATGGATAGAGTAGATGCGATGCACGTCTTTACGCGCGTTTTTGAGAGGCGCAGCTTTGCCGCCGCCGCGGAAGACCTGAACCTGCCAAGCTCGACGGTATCGGATGTGATCAAAAAGCTGGAATCGAGAATCGGAGTTGTCTTACTCGAGCGAACAACCCGCCAGGTTACGCCAACCATTGACGGAGAAGCGTTTTACCAGCGTTGCCTTTCCATCATCCAGGATGTTGAAGATGCCGAGACTTTTTTGTCAGGAGTGAAACCGAAAGGCGCCTTGCGAGTTGACGTTCACGGCACCCTGGCCCGGCATTTTTTGATGCCGACCTTGCCGGCGTTTCTTCAGGCCTACCCGGATATTGATTTATTTCTTAGCGAAGGAGACCGCTTATCCGACGTGGTCCGGGAAGGCATCGACTGTGTCTTGCGGGTTGGCAGTGTCACCTCGGAAGATTTGGTCGCCAAACAGATCGCCACCCTTGAAGAAGTCACCGTGGCTTCACCTACCTATATTAAAAAGTTCGGCGTGCCTGAAAACTACAAAGCACTGGCCACGCATAAGATGGTGGGATTTCGCGCCACGGGCAGCAGTACGCCAATGGCGCTGGAGTTTTGCGTGCAGGGGAAAATTCAAACCGTGACTATCGAGACGTCTCTCACGGTCAATTCCGCTGAAACGCTGGTGATGGCGGCACGTTATGGACTGGGCATTATTCAGGTGCCTCGCTACCATATCGAGCGGGACATCGACGAAGGGCTTTTGATTCCCTTGTTGGAGGACTGCCCACCTTCTCCATCGCCGGTCTCTATTCTTTATCCGCGGAACAGAAAATATGCATCGCGCGTAAAAGCCTTTGTTGACTGGTTAGAAACCGCATTTGGGCAGCGGTAAATACTATCGTCCTGATCTAGTATTACAACTATGGCGACGCTTCATGACTCGGCCAACACCAGCACCCTCTCCCACTCGGCTTGCTTGACGGGCTGGATCGAGAGACGACTGTACTTGACCAGTACCATGTCCCGCAGGGTGTTGTCGGCTTTGATCACGGCGAGCGGGACGAGTTTGGGCAGGGCTTTGACGGCGACCACATCCACGCACACCCAGCCGGCTTTGCGGCCTTTGTCATCGTCCACGGTCGGGTCGGGATAAGCTGCGGAAATCACCTCGGCAATGCCGACCACGCCGACGTTTTTGCAGGAGCTGTGGTAGATAAACACCGCGTCGCCGATCTTGACCTCGTCGCGCAAGTAATTGCGCGCCTGGTAGTTGCGAATGCCCGTCCAGGGTTCGCCTTTTTTACCACGGGCAAGCAGATCAGCGTAGCTGAACTCATCGGGTTCGGTTTTGAAGAGCCAGTAGTTTTTCATTCTCGGCGAGCCATTGTTTATCAGCATGATGACTGAAGATAGTAGCAGGCCGGTTCTCTTTCGTCGCGCATCTGCCAGGCCGGGACACGTCATGTTACGATCCCGCTCTGAACCCGCAACGCAGTTGAACCGTTCATGGACAAACTCGACACCGCTCTTCTGAATATCCTGATCAAGGATGCGCGGATTTCTTTTGCCGATATCGCCAGGCGGCTGGATATCTCGCGCGCATATGCGCGCAGCCGGGTGCAGGCGCTGGTGGAGTCCGGCGTTATCGAACAGTTCACTACGGTAATCAACCCGGAAAAGCTCGGTAAGCTGATTTCCACGTTTCTTGATGTGCAAGTGGCGCCGGCGCATATCGAGTCGCTCGCCGAGGAACTGGCCGCGCAGCCCGAGGTAGTGAGCCTCTACATCATGAGCGACCTCAAAAGCCTGCATATCCACACCCTGACCGACAGCTACGACACCTTCGAGGCCTTCACCAACCGCTGGCTGCTGGGCCGCCCGGAAGTGCTGTCGATCAACAGCACGGCCCTGCTCAAACGCGTCAAACACCGGCGCGGCGGTGCACGCCTCTGACGCACTGCAAAAAGGCAACACCCGACCAGGACGGTGCAGCCTTACATGTGCAAGCTTGGGCGCCCTGCTCATGTCCATTTCGTTCTGTTGAAGACCTTTTTGAAAACAATCGTCAGGCAGGCCGGGCTCTGGTCGGGCGGATCGCAAATCAGCCATCGCGCGAGCCAGCCAGGCGTGCCTCATCATCAGGCAATGACTTGCATTATTTTACAAATATTCAATGACTTAGCTGGGATTTTACTGGCACAGCTTCTGCGATAGACACATCGTACGCTGCGGCTTCAGGCCGTGTTTTCTCATGCTTTGACTATCCGGAGTTGTCTCTTGATGAATACAAACCGCCGCCGTTTTCTCGGTACTTCACTCGCATCCGCCGCTGCGGGTGCAAGCCTGGTTGCACCTGCGGTCACCCGCGCTGCAGACAAGGATTCATTCAGCTTCAAAATGACCAATGCCTACCCGCCCGGCGCGCCTTTCTATGTGCAAGGTCCTGGCAGCCCGATGGACTTTTGCGAAAAGGTAAAAGCCATGTCGGGCGGCCGTCTGACCATCCAGCATTTTGCCGCTGGCGAGCTGATTCCGGCCCTGGAAGGCTTTAACGCGGTCGCCGCCGGCACGGTAGAGATGAATGCAGCCAATGCCTACTTCTGGGCCGGCAAGATTCCCGCTGCGCAATATTTTACAACCGTGCCCTTCGGTCTGAATACGCAAGGCATGAACGCCTGGCTCTACCACGGCGGCGGTCTGGCGCTGTGGCACGAGATTTACGCCGAACACGATCTGATCGCCTTCCCGCTGGGCAATACCGGTGTGCAGATGACCGGCTGGTTTCGCAAACCACTGGAAACCGTGGACGACCTCAAGGGCCTGAAAATGCGTATTCCGGGTCTCGCCGGCAAGGTGTATTCGGAACTCGGCGTGTCACCCGTGCTGCTGCCCGGCGGCGAGATTTTCCCGGCTCTGGAGCGCGGCGTAATCGATGCTGCCGAGTTTGTCGGCCCGTATCAGGATCGCCGTCTCGGCTTGCAAAAAGCCGCCAAATACTACTACACCACCGGCTGGCACGAGCCGACCAACGTTACCGAGCTGTTGATCAACAAGAAAACCTGGGATTCGTTGCCGGCTGATCTGCAGGCAATTGTGCAGGCGGCGGCCTCGGCTTGCGTTACCGAGAGCCTCGCCTGGTGTGAAGCGGTCAATGCCGATGCCATGACCGATCTGATCGAAAACGAAGGCGTCATTGCCCAACCCCTGCCGGATGCCATCGTCACGCGCCTCAAGGAAGTCACCTCCGATACGCTGGAAAGCATGGCGGCTGCCGATCCGACGACGCGCAAGGTCCACGATTCGTTTATGGCCTTTCGGCAAAAACACATCTCCTGGGCCACGCTCAGCGAGAAACCCTTCCTTAACCTGCTTTGACACACGATGACGACAACACAAACGATCGACCTGATCGAGCGCGTCATCGAATGGGCCGGCTGGCTGGCACGCCTTTGCGTGCTGGCCCTGGTTCTGCTGGTGGCCAGCGATGTCATCCTGCGTTACCTGTTTTCCATTGGCCCGGTTGCGCTGCAGGAACTGGAGTGGCATCTGATCTCGCCGATCGCCCTGCTTGGCCTGTCCTACACCATGAAGCACGGCGGCGATGTGCGGGTGGATTTTCTCTATGAACGATTCAGTTGGCGGCTGCGGGCGCTGGTGAATCTGTTCGGCGCGATACTGACTGTTGCCGTATCGCTGATCATCACTTATCTCTCGATAGCCTATGTGGCGCAATCCTGGCAGCTCGGTGAAGGCTCGCCCGACCCCGGTGGTTTGCCCATGCGCTATCTGCTCAAGGCGTTTATTCCGCTGGGTTTCACGCTGCTGGCCTTACAAGGGCTGGCCGCCAGCCTGCGCGCCTGGTTGACGCTGCGCGGGCAGTTGCCACCTGACGATGATCACACTGACGAGGTGATGTCATGAGCGGTAATGAATGGCTGATTCTTGGCATGATCGGCGGCTTCCTTGGCCTGATGCTGATCGGCATCCCGGTCGCGATTGCCCTGGCCGTGTCGGGTTTTGTGGCCGGCTATATCGGCTTCGGACCGATGCTGTTCAATCTCATGCCTGCCCGTCTCTTTGGCGTGGTCACCAACTACACGCTGATGGCGGTGCCGCTGTTTGTCTTTATGGGCGTGATGCTGGAAAAGTCGCGTGTCGCCGAAGCCATGCTGGAAACCATTGGTAAAGCCATGGGCGGCATCAGCGGCGGCATGGGTCTGGCGATCATCATTGTTGGCGTGTTAATGGGCGCTTCCACCGGTATCGTTGGCGCCACCGTGGTCACAGTCGGTCTGCTGACCTTGCCGGCCTTGCTGCGCCGTGGTTATGCACCAAGCGTCGCCTGCGGCACGATCTGCGCGTCGGGCACATTGGGGCAGATCATCCCGCCGAGTCTGGTGTTGATTCTGTTGGCGGATATCGTCGGTGAATCGGTCGGCACCCTGTTTGCCGCTGCCTTTATCCCCGGCCTGGTACTGGCGTTGATTTACATCCTCTATCTGTTGGTGCTCGGCAAACTCAAACCCAGGCTGATGCCGCCGATTCCCGCCGAGGAGCGCGCGGCTGTCAGCCGGCCGGCGCTGTTGCGGGCCTTGCTGCGCAACGTCGCCCCGCCCCTGCTGTTAGTGGTGGCCGTGCTGGGTTCTATCGTTGGCGGCGTTGCGGCGCCCACCGAGGCCGCCTCGATGGGCGCGCTTGGCGCCTTGGCGATTGCTCTTGCCTTTGGCCGCTTGAACTGGCCACTGCTGCGTGATTCACTGCACGGGACACTGACCATCACCGCTATGGTGTTTTTCATTCTGCTCTGCGCGCAGCCCTTCTCGCTGGCATTTCGCGGCCTTGGCGGCGACCAGATGGTGCATCATCTGTTCGAGATGCTGCCCGGCGGCGAATTCGGCGCCTTGATTTTTTTAATGGCGCTGTTGTTCGTGCTGGGTTTTTTCCTTGAGTGGATCGAGATTTCCTATATCGCCTTGCCCATGTTCCTACCCGTATTTGCCAACTATGGAACCGATATGGTGTGGCTTTCCATCGTCGTCGCCATGAATCTGCAGATGTCGTTTCTCACGCCGCCGTTCGGCTGGGCGCTGTTTTTCCTCAAGGGCGTCGCACCGCCCGGGGTGAGCACGCGGGATATCTATCTCGGCGCTCTACCGTTCGTATTATTGCAATTCGTGGCGCTGACGGTACTGTTCATCTTCCCGTCACTGGTGACCTGGCTGCCGCAGGCGATTGGCTGGTAGCCGGGCCTGATAATAAAAACGATTACCGTAGGATGTGAAAACATGACTTTCCCCATGGACTATTCGATTGGCTGGCTTGCCGCGCTGGTGTTGTCCCTGTTGTTGACCGGCACGCTGGCCGGTTTGATGGCCGGCCTGCTCGGCGTGGGCGGCGGTATCGTTATCGTGCCGGTGTTGTATAACCTGTTCAGCCTGCTCGGCATAGACGAGTCGGTGCGCATGCACGTCGCTGTCGGCACCTCGCTGGCAACCATCATCCCGACATCGATCATCTCGGCACGATCACACTACCGGCGCGGCAGCCTTGACCTGGGGCTGCTCAGGCAATTGATGCCCGGCGTGGTACTAGGCGTTCTCAGCGGCGCCGTCCTCAGCGGCTACCTGAGCGGCAGCGCCCTGAGCGC
>JAGRHW010000120.1 GCA_020444765.1 Gammaproteobacteria bacterium
TCGCCAGATCCTCACCGCCGCCCTCGTTGAGGATATCGGTCTCGCAGCGAACCAGTCTCTCGCGCAATCCGGCAAGCTCAGCGGCGCGTTTTTCGATACCGTCCAGGGCTTGCGGGTCGTTTGTCCGCGCTTCCTTCAACAAAGCCTGCAGCGTCGATTCGGCCAGCTTGAACGCTCCCTGTAGACTCGACAGTTGCGTCTGATAGCCGTCCAGGTCTTTCCTGAATTGCTCCCGCTGCAGCAAGCGGGCCTGTTGCAAGGCTAAGGCCTTGTGCCAGGCTTCAAGCTGTTGTTCGGTGGACTGACCGGCCTCGCCCGGCGGCAAGGTTTCGGCGAGCTTGCCGTGTAACTGCCCAAAAGCCGCAAGATCCTGTTCCAGAACGACGACTCTGGTGCGCAAATCCAGTAAATCATCACGCCTTTCGAAGGCCTGAACAATCTGCGCGAGCTGTTGCATCGCCTGCCCGGGGTCGTGGTATTCATCAAGCCCGGAACCGGCAACCGCCTCCTGCCAGGCCTTTGACCACTGTTTTTCGGCGGCTTCCGCTTCACTCAGCTCGACGGTCACCTTGTGCAAACGATCACTGAACTCGTCCAGCCGGCTTTGCATCGTCGCCAATGTCCGCGCCGCGCTGTCGAGTTTCTCGAGTCGCGATTCCGCGCTGAGCAGCAACGGTTCGAGCAGGGTTTCGGAATCTCCCTGGCGTTCCGGCAATGCATCGGTCAGGGACTCAATCAGACCGGCGCGTTGTCGTTCCTGCAGCGCCAGTTGACTTTGCAGGGACTCAACGTCCTCTGCCAGCCGGCGGACCTTTTCAAGATCTTCCAGCCAAACCGACATCTCCGCCGGCGGCAGAGGTTCGATGCCGCTGATCGCCCAGAGCGCCTGCCACTCGGTTTGCAACTGCAACCGCTGTTGTTCGCAGGCATCGACCTCGATAGCACATTCGTCAAGTTTACGTTGACTGACTTTCAGGGATCCATCCAGTTGCTCCAGCCGCGTCACCTCCCCGGCCTCGCGACGCAGCTGATCGGCAATCCGGTCCGCCAGCGACAACCGTTCCTCGAAAGCCTGTGGTAAGGGTCTGGCCGGGTCGAGTTGTCCGGCCTGCTCGCTGACATCGCGGCCATCCAGCCAGCTTTGCCGGATCAACGACCAGGCCTGGTCCCGCTCGGCGCGGGTTTCCTGCAATTGCTGTTCGCTCGGCAATGTTATGCCTTGTTTGACAAGTCTGACACTGGTTTCGGTTTGTTCGATTTCCTGCGAGATCTGCCACTGGTTTTCCGTCAGGATCTGCTGTTTTTGTGCCAGTCCGGCAAAGTCTTTTTCGAAACGCTTTATGGTATCGCGCTGTGGCACGGCGAGTGTCAGAGCTGCCTGCGGCTCGCCGTGCCACAGCGTCAAAGCGCTGACCGCCTGCCCGGCATGACGTTTTTTATCCGCCAGCGCCGCAGCCAGCTCGCGGCATTGCCTGTCGAGATCCCCGGCCTTGCGCGCAAGCTTTATTTTGTCCCGCAGGGCCGTAGTGTCGGGAACGGCTTCGGCGGCGACAATCTTTTCCTGCAAGCGCTGCAGGTCAAGTTCGATATCACGCCGGTTTTTTTTGTGACGATCGATATCGCCGGACAGCGACTGATACTCTTTTACAAGTCTGGAAATGGTTTGTTCACGCTCGGGAAATTCCCGCAAACGATCCATGGTGTCTTTCGATCGTCAGGCCGCTTTGAATACGATCCAGCATCGCTTCCAGCGCCGCGGTTTTGTCTTCCAGCTGCTTGCGCAAACCCGGTAACTCCGTGTCGGTCTTGCGGTATACCGGCAGCATCGCATACAGTTGTTCAATGTCCGCCGCCTTGTCCAGCAGGGTTTCGTCAAGCTCGATCGACTGGATTTTCTTTTCCAGCTGATCTGCCTGCTCGCGGGTGAAAGACAGCTTGTCGCGCGATGTCTGCAGATCTGTTTCGACCTTTCTGCGTCGTTGCGAAAAGTCGGCGGCCAGTTCCGTAACGCCGTCAAGCGCCGCGAGGTTTTGCAGAATCTCCCGCCGTTCGGCAAAACGCGGCAACAATTTTCTGAAACGTTGCAACTCTTCATAACACGAACGCGCTTCCAGCAAACGTTGCTTGATCACCGCGAGTTCCTTGCGGGTATTGTCGAACTGCTTGAACTTTTCCGTCCAGTCGCTGGCCGACAGGCTGCAGCGTCGCTGCTCGGCCTGCAACTCCCGGTATTCCCTGATGGCCTGATTGATACGCGGATTCTGACCGCCGGGTTTGAACAATTCCGCTGCCCGCCCGTCCAGATCACCGAGCATCCGGTGCAGACCGCGGGCCGCGGAAGCGGCGGAGAACAGCGCCTGACCGAGTTCACCGTGCTGATCGAGAATCTCCTGCCCGCCACGGATCAGCGCCGCATGATCGATACCGAACAGGGATTCGAACAGTTCCCGTGGTACGCCACCAAGCCAGGGCGACAGGGTATCGTCCGGCAAGGAGTCGCCCTGCCTGTCCAGCAGGGTGTTTTTGTTGCCCTTGCGGCGGACGAATTCCAGCGATTGCCCCTGTTCGTCGAGCAATTGTCCGCCGATCCGCAGTTGCGGGTTTTTATGCAGAAAGTTGTCCCTGGTATTGCCTGGCACGCCATACAGCAAGGCATGCAACGCTCTCAGCGCGGTGCTTTTGCCGGCTTCATTGGCGCCGCTGATAATATGCAAGCCCGTACCGTCCGCGCCGAATTCCAGCACCCGGTCGGTGAAGTTGCCGAAAGCCTGCAGATCAAGCTGACGGATTCTCATCCATCCGCTCCGGACTCGGTCAGCAATCCGCTCAGCAGATTCTCAACTTCGTCGAACAGGACTTGCAGGCTGGCGGGGTCATCCAGATCCGGTGCCGCTCCGGCAAGCGCCTCGTGCGGCAGTTTTTTTACCAGGCTGTCGATTTCAGCTTGTACCAAAGCCGCCGCTCCGTCATCACTGCGCAAGGTGTTGATATAGGCCAGCAGATCGCTGAACGCCGCGTCGCGAACCGCCAGTGTTTCGGCATCGGGCGTCGGTCCGGTGTTGATTTCGATTTTCTGCAGCCAGACGCCCGGCGCTCCAACGGCGTTGGCACGTGAACGGCATTCCGTCTCCAGGGCCCTCCGTTCACGAAACAGTTGCCTGTGCAGATCGCTTTGCCCGTGCAAAACCCAGCGCAGGGCCAGCGATCGGCCATCCGCGTTTTTTACCGCCTGCTCAAGGACCGTGTCGAAGCGATCGAGTACATCGTCCAGGGAATCGCAGCCGCTGATATCGGTTTCGCAGCGCTGCCAGCGCAACACATCGAGATGGATTGCCTCGAGCGAAACCTCATGTTTGTCCCCGACCCTGACCAGCGTGCAGCCTTTCGGTCCCTCCTCACGGATATGCCGGCCCTGGATATTGCCCGGAAAAACTATCCACGGATCTTCGCTGATCAGCTCGCGCTTGTGCACATGCCCGAGCGCCCAGTAATCGTAGCCGCGGGATTTGAGGTCATCGACGCTGCACGGCGCATAGGGCTCGTGCCCCGGCTTGCCGTTGAGGCAGGTATGCAGCATGCCGATATTGAAAAAACCCGGCAGCGCGTCCGGATAGCCGCGCACCAGATTGTCCCTGACCGCACTGGTGGCAAAACCCTGACCGTGCACGGCACAGCCGAGGTCCTCGAAGCGAACGGTTTCGGCAGCGGCGGTGTCGAACAGCGTGACATTATCGGGCAGGCGCAACGAGCGGGTCAGCCGGCTTTGGGCATCGTGGTTGCCGGAAATGATGCAGACGCGAATACCGGCGCTTCGCAGTTCATTCATGCGATTGACAAAATACAGGCCGGTATTGTAATCGGGCCAGTCGCCGTCGTAGAGATCGCCGCTCAACAGAACCAGCGCGACACGTTTTTCCAGGGCGAGCGAGATAAGCTTATCGAAGGCACGGCGGGTGGCGCGGCGGATTTCCTCGACCGGCGCACCCTCGTAGCGTTCGAGTCCGTGCAAGGGACTGTCGAGATGCAGATCGGCGGCGTGAATAAACTCGAACATACTTTAGTATCCGGGGTATTTTCCGGCGGCTCTCGTCCGGTTCTCCAAATCGCGCAGTTTAGCATAGCAGGGATCGGCATAGCCCGCGCGGCAAAATCCGCCGTCTCTAGGCAAAGCGTCAAATCTCGGTTACTATGGCGCCCACAACCGAAACGGTCCCGCAAGGGTTGGCAGCCACAGGCTGTCAGAGGGAACGGGGTGAGACGCATCGTCGACTCCCCGACTGCCCCCGCAACTGTAAACGGCGAGCTTGCATCACGTTTGGCCACTGGCGTTAAGAAACGCCGGGAAGGCCGATGCCGGTGACGACCCGTAAGTCAGGAGACCTGCCGTTTCAGCGTCACGATTCTTCCGGACGGGGTCTTTCCGGCAGAGCGGACTACCGTAGCTGACGCGAACTGATCGGACATAAGCATACGATCGGGAACGACAGGCGGAATCCGCACCACGAACCTCGCTTCCCCACGTACGGCCTGTCCGGGTTTTGTTTTTCGGACGCGGCTTGCACAATGGCTCGACTTTATCTCTCGCTCACGATGACTCCGGCGCTCGCGGCGGCGGCACTGTTGTTGCCAGCCACTCCGGCACGGGCCGATGTCGACCAGCTGCCGCCTGTCGAAGTTCTCGGCCAGGCCGACGACACCACCGTCCGCACCGGCGAGGTGATCGAGCAGGAAACCACCGGCTTCGCCAGTCATATCGGCAAACCGGAGTTGCAACGCGGCGGCCTGTCGCTGGGTGAACTCATCGACCGGCAGGCCGGCGCCCAGGTTCGTGAATCCGGTGGTTTTGGCGGCTATAGCGAAATCAGCCTGCGCGGCGCCGGCAGTGAACAGGTCATGGTCTATCTCGACGGCCTGCTGCTGAATGACGGCGCCGGCGGCGGATTCGACTTTTCCACACTGGACATGTCACAACTTGCCGCGGTGGATATCTACCGCGGCAGCACACCGCAACAGCTTGGCAAAGCCTCGTTCGGCGGCGCGGTCAATCTCCGCACGCTGCAGCAGTCCGACGCAAGCAAATTCAGGCTGTCATCGACGCTTGGCGACTTCGGCACACAAAAAATTTCCTCACAGATTTCCGGCACACGCGGCCAGCTGGACGGTTTGCTGGCGCTTGGTTACGCGCGCAGCGACAATGATTTCGAATTCCTCAACGACAATGGCACGCAATACAACCCTGACGATGATGAAACGCAAAAGCGCCATAATGCAGCTGTTGACCAGCGCTCCGCCCTGCTGAAATCCGGCTGGCGGATTTCCACCGACAACCGTCTGGACGCAAGCCTGCAGGTTTTCGACAAGGAGCAGGAAATCCCGGACTGGAACAATCATCCCGCTGCGGCTGCAACCTTTGCCAACCGCAACTGGCAAATCCGAACAAAACTTACCGCCGACCGGTTTTTATCCCCGGCGGTCAATTCTGCGACGGAGATTCATCTGTCAAAGAAAAAGGAAACTTACGACGATCGGGGAAATTCCGTCGGTCTCGGCGCACAATACGATAGAAATACAACCACGACACAGGGTTTGAAAAGCTATCTGGAATGGGTCGGCGAGAATGCGACCAGCGGCGTCAATCTCAGCCTGCGCGAAGAACAATACACACGCGACGATTTGCTGGAACAACACTCCGCCGACGAGAGCCGGCGCCTGTCGGCCAGCCTCGGTCTGCAAAGCAATCTGTTTTTCGCTGAGGAAAAATGGCTGCTTTCGCCGTCCTTCCGTTATCAATGGTTTCGCACCCGTTACCGGCCCGACGAAACCTCAGCGCTCGAACGCAACACGGAAGCTTTCGGCAAGCCGCAACTCGGCCTCAAATACCGCTGGAGCGATGCGCTAACGTTCAAATCCAACCTCGGCGCCTATATCCGCGAGCCGGGTTTTTACGAACTTTACGGCGATCGCGGCCTGTTTCTCGGCAACAGCGAACTGAAGCCCGAACAGGGTCGCAATATCGATATCGGCGCGGAGTGGGCCAAACAACGGCCATTTGCAAGTGTCGCATTCGCGCGTTTGCAAACCAGTCTTTGGCACAACGAAATCGATGACATGATCACCCGCACCTACGATGCCCGTGGCATCGGCAAGTCGCAGAATATCGCTGCTGCACGCCTGCGCGGCGCGGAGCTGTCGCTACTGGTCGAGCTCATCAACGGTATCGAAGTCAGCACCAGCCTGACCCTGCAGGACCCGGAAAACCGCTCCGGCAACGCAGCTTTTCGCGGTAAAACCCTGCCCGGCCGGGCCGGCGAAAGTTTTTTCGCCAGTCTGAGTATTCCGCTCGAAAACTGGACTCTGCTCTACGAACTGGACATACAGCAGGAACGCTTTTACGACTCCGCCAACCTGCTGCCGGCCAAAGACAAACAGCTGCACAACCTGAAAATCTCGCGCGATTTTGGCAGGAAATTTCATTTCGCGCTGGAACTAAAAAATATCGGCGATCAGGCGGTCGAGGATTTCAACGGCTACCCGAAACCCGGCCGGGCCTGGTACCTGTCATTGAGTTACAACCACTAGCACGCAAAGAGGCATTATGAAAACACCTTCAGCCAGACACACGTCCATAAACAAAATATCCCGCTGGAGCGGACTTGCAATATTATCCACATCGTTGCTGATCAGCGCCTGTAGCAGCGACTCTGACGATGATGAGCCGGACCTCGTACAGGGAGAAGGCGTCGCGATCGTTGCAACCGTGGCGGCGGATTATACATCAGGGGCGCACGCTTCGATCCAGACCGGCACGCCGATTACCGTGACGGAAAATCTTGCGCCGACGATTTCCGATATCACGGTCGCCGCACATGGTGATTATTTTTACCGTATCGAGCGTTTTAACAGCGATAACGTGACAAAGTTTTCCTTCGATGCGCCCGCCACACCGATCTGGCAATTCTCGACGCTGGATGCCGGTGAAGAAGGTTCTGGTAATCCGCAGGGGATGATCTTCCTCAACGACAACAAGGCCTATATACCGCGTTACGGTAAAAACACCCTCTGGATCGTCAATCCGTCAGCGACCTCGCAAGAGGAATTCAAGATCGGCGAGATCGATCTGTCGGCTTATGACAGCAACGGCGACATAGTCGAAATGAGCCCGGCGGCGATCGTCGGCGACAAGCTGTTTATCGCCATGCAGCGTCTCGATCCGGGTTACGTTCCGGGCGACGCCTATGTCGCAGTGATCGATACCAACACCGATACCGAGATTAATACCGGCAATAACGCGGATTTCATGGGCATACTGCTGCCGCTCAAAAACCCGACCTCCATTGAAGCCGACGAAACCGGCATGTTGTATGTGCAAAGCCCGGGTAAATACGGTTTTGGCGGCGAACCCAACGAGTACAGCGGCGGTATTGCGACCATCGATCCGGATACCTTCGAAACCGCGCTGCTGGTTGATGACGGCGACGCCGACAATCATCCCTTCGGCCAGATCACCGGTGTGGAGATCGTCTCCTCCGGCAAGGGCTATCTGATCGCCCAGCATGGTTTTGGCGACAGCGCGCTGCACGCCTTCAATCCACTGACCGGCGTAGTCGATGAACAGGCGCTGAGCGGTCTGAGCGGCGTTAATATCAGCGGACTTGCAGCCGACAGCAACGAACGCCTGTGGGTCGGCACCGGCGCCAGCGATACCGATTCCGCGGCGATCCGTCTGATCGACAGCACCAGCGACAGCCTGATCGATGCACCGATCGAACTGTCCCTGAACCCGATCACGATCGTTTTTGACAGCACGCTTGCGCCTTAGCTGCTGCGCTATACTTGTTGTGAGCCGCTGACCGGCGGCTCACAACGGACAAACAATGCGAACCATCCTTACAATCACAGCCCTGCTTCTTACCATGCTGGTTTCCGGCCTGACGTCAGCTACCCCGGCCGCCAGACCGCAGCGCATCATTTCAATGAATCTCTGCACCGATCAGTTGCTGATCCTGCTCGCCGATCCGGCCAATATCGTTTCGGTCAGTTATCTCTCGCTCGAGGAGCACAGTTCTTTCGTCGCGCCACAGGTGCGCGCCGCCGGTTATATCGTCAACCACAGTCTGCCGGAAGAAGTCCTGCCTCTCGATCCGGATCTGATCGTGACCGGACAGTTTATGCATCAGCAGGAAACCCGGTTATTGCGCCAGCTTGGCAAACAGGTCGAGACCTTTCCGGTCATCAACAGTCTGGCCGATGCTCGGCAGAATATCCACCGCATGGCCGAGCTGATCGGCGAACCGGCACGTGGCCGGCAATTGATCGACGAGATGGACCGCCGTCTCGCGCTGCTGACCGCACGCAGCCCGGTGCACAAACTGCCGGCCGTGACCTGGCATCCACATGGTTTTACCCAGGGTCGCAACACCCTGATGGACGAGTTGATGACGCTGGCTGGCTGGCACAATATCGCTCGCGATTTCGGTATCGAAGGTTATCGACAACTGCAGCTGGAAGAGCTGCTGGCCGGCCAGCCACAGTTGCTGATTCTCTCCGAATATGCACCCGGCACGCGTTCGATCGGACAGAGTCAGCTACGCCATCCGGTACTGAAAAAGCTGCTACGTGACAGCTCGTCGCTGGTATTGGACAGCCGTCTGCTGATCTGTGGCGGACCGATGAACCTGGTGGCGCTGGAAGCGCTGGTCGAGGCGCGTAATGAACGCTAAAACGACCGCGCTGTCCGGCGGACTCTCCCAAAAATCGTTGCTGACCATCGGCGCTGTCGGCGTCGCCGTGCTGTTCGTGGCCTCCCTGTTGACCGGCCGCAATCCCCTGCCGCTGCTGCAGGCGGCCGGACAGGCACCGACCGACGCCGGATCGCTGCTGGCGCTGATATTTACCGAGATCCGTCTGCCCCGCGCCCTGATCACCGTTATCGTGGGGGCCACGCTCGGATTATGCGGCGCAGCCATGCAAAGCCTGCTGCGCAATCCGCTGGCGACACCAGGTCTGCTCGGCAGCTCCAGCGGCGCGGCGCTCGGCGCGGTGCTGTTGTGCTGGTATTTTATTTCGGCAGCGGCACAGTCAGCTGGCTGATCATGCCGTTCGCCGGCACGCTTGGCTCCCTGCTGGCGATGGCGCTGGTTTACGCGCTGGCCGGCCGCGACAGCGGTATCGCCACCCTGATACTGGCCGGGGTTGCAATAAACTCGCTGGCCTTGTCGCTGCTGTCACTGATCCTGAATCTGGCGCCGAGCCCTTTCGCGGTACAGGAGATTGTGCTGTGGATGCTCGGTTCCATCGCCAACAAGAGCCTGCAGGATTTTTACCTGCTGCTGCCGGCCACCCTGCTCGGCTGGCTGTTACTGCGCCGGACTGGACCGGCGCTGAACGCCTTGAGCCTCGGCGAGGATACCGCCTTCAGCATGGGCGTGGATGTGGTGCGGCTGCGCTGGCGCATTTTTATCGGCGTATCACTGGCGATCGGCGCGGCCGTCAGCACCACCGGCACAATCGGTTTCGTCGGTCTGGTGGTGCCGCATATGCTGCGCCCGCTGGTCGGTTACGAACCGGCCCGTTTGCTGCCGCTCAGCGCGCTGGGCGGAGCGGCGCTGTTGTTGGCGGCGGATATCGTGGTGCGCCTGTTCCCGCCCGGCATGGACATTCGCATCGGCGTGATTACCTCAATTATCGGCGCGCCGTTTTTTCTCTATCTGATTATCAAAACCCGGCAGACGCAGCGATGAGCCTGTTACGTATCAGCGAACTCAATGTACGGCTTGCGGCACGACCGGTTCTGCGGGATGCGGAGCTGACACTGCAAAGCGGCCAGTTA
>JAGRHW010000121.1 GCA_020444765.1 Gammaproteobacteria bacterium
TGCGTTGTTCGATGGCGACGGTCGGCGGTATGCCGTAAATCGCGTCGACGTCCGGTCGTGAGGAGGGCTGCGCGAACTGCCTGGCATAGGCGTTCAGCGATTCCAGATAACGGCGCTGCCCTTCGTTGAACAGGATATCGAAAGCGATCGTGCTTTTGCCGCTGCCGCTCATGCCGGTGATGACGCTGAAGGTGTCGCGCGGGATCTGCAGGTCGATATTTTTCAGATTGTGTTCGCGGGCGTGGTGAATACTGATGGCGTTTTGGCTGACAGCGGAAAACTCCGCTGCTTGTTCAGCGGCTTGCGGCAAGGGGTTTTTCGCGCGTTCCAGCAGTTCGCCGGCAGCGTGGATAAACGTTGCCAGAGAGCGCCCGGTCGGGCTGTCGGCCTGTTTGATCATGGTCGCCGGCGTGCCTTCGAAAACGAGCTGCCCGCCCGCATCGCCGCCTTCGGGGCCGAGTTCGATAATCCAGTCGGCGTTGCGGATGATGTCCAGATTGTGCTCGATAACGATCAGCGAATGTCCCTGTTCGAGCAGGCGCTGAAAGGCCCGCAGCAGTTTATCGATATCGTCAAAATGCAAGCCTGTAGTCGGCTCGTCGAACAGAAACAGATGCCGGGCATTCTGCTGCTTTTTGTTTTTACCGGAGGCCTTGGCGAGATGCGCGGCGAGTTTCAAACGCTGGGATTCGCCGCCGCTCAAGGTCGGAACCGGCTGGCCAAGGCCGAGATAACCGAGGCCGACGGCTTGCAGCGGTTCCAGGGATTGCAGAATGTCGGGCTGGTCGGTAAAGAATACCGCGGCCTGATCAACCGTCATGTCGAGTACATCGGCGATCGAGTAGCCGGTTTCGCTGTTGTTGCCGAACAGCTTGATGTCCAGCAGCTCCGGCCGGTAGCGGCGTCCCTGGCACTCGGGGCAACGCAGATAGACGTCGCTGAGAAACTGCATTTCGACATGCTCGAAACCGTTACCGCCGCAAGCCGGGCACTTCATGCCTGAGTTGAAGCTGAAGGAGCCGGGCTTGTAACCGCGCTCGCGCGCCTGAGGCAGCGTGGCGAACAGTTTGCGGATCAGCTCGAAAGCGCCCGTATAACTGACCGGATTGGAGCGCGAGGACTTGCCGATCGGTGACTGATCGATCATAAAGACCTCGTCGATCAGCGCATGATTGCGGATCTTTTTGTGCGCGCCGGGCATGTCCTGCGGCTTGCCTTTGAGTTTGCTAAGGGCGTTGAAAAGAATGTCCTGCACCAGGGTGGATTTACCGGAGCCGCTGACCCCGGCGACGCAGACCAGTTGTCCCAGCGGAAAATTTACATCGATGTTTTGCAGGTTGTGTTCGCTTGCGCCTTCGATAATCAGCTTATCGCCTGTCGATCGAGGGGCCTGCCGGCCTGGCATCTGCAGCGTTTTTTTGCCGTTCAGGTAACTGGCGGTAAGGGATTTTCGCGAGCGTAACAGTTGCAGCGGCGTGCCGTTGAAGACAACCTCACCGCCGGCCTTGCCCGGGCCGGGACCCATATCGAGAATACGATCGGCGGCCAGCATCAGCTGCGGGTCATGTTCGACCACGATCAGCGAATTGCCGGAATCGCGCAGCCGCTGCAGAACGCGGATGATGCGGTCCATGTCGCGTGGATGCAGGCCGATGCTGGGCTCGTCGAGCACGAACAGGGTATTGACCAGCGAGGTACCGAGCGCGGTGGTCAGATTGATTCGCTGGACTTCGCCGCCGCTCAGGGTGCGCGACTGGCGGTCCAGTGTCAGGTAACCGAGGCCGACATCGTTGAGGTATTTGAGGCGTGAGCGGATTTCGTCGAGCAGCAGGGTGCTGGCCTCGTCGAGCGGCGCCGGCAGATGCAGGGCGCTGAAAAATTCCCGCGCGGCCTGGAGCGGCAGGCGCATGACATCGTGAATATGCAGGCCCGGCAGTTTTTCCAGTTGTGCAGGGGACAGGTTTGCGTCAAGCGGTACAAACCGCGAAGTTCGCGGCAGAACCCGGTCGGCGTCCGCCAGCGTGCCGACCCGCCATAACAGGGCTTCGGGCTTCAGGCGCGCACCGCCGCAGTCGGGGCAGGGCGTGTAGGAACGGTAGCGCGACAATAATACCCGGACATGCATTTTATAGGCGCGGCCTTCCAGCCAGTCGAAAAACCGTTGCACGCCATACCAGTGATCGCCGTCCCAGTCGCCTTCGCCCTCTATCACCCAGCGTCGTTGTCTGGCGCTCAGTTTCGACCAGGGTTTGTCGACCGGTATGTTTTGTCGTTGCGCAAAACGGATCAGATCGCGCTGACAGATTGCGTTGGTCTTGGTTTGCCAGGGCTTGATGGCGCCGTCGGCGAGAGTCAGCGATTCGTCCGGAATTACCAGGTTATAGTCGATGCCCATGACGCGGCCGAAACCCCGGCAGGTTTCGCAGGCGCCGAGCGGCGAGTTAAAGGAAAACAGGCTTGGCAGCGGGTCGTCGTAATGGATGTCGCAAGCCGCGCATTGCAGCGTTGAGGAAAACTGCAGTGCCTGACCGGCCTGTCTGTTCTCGTCCAGCGGATAGACGCTGGCCTTACCCTGACCGTATCGCAAGGCTGCTTCCATCGCCTCGTTGAGACGGCCGCGGTTGTCCTCGCTCAGGCGCAGACGGTCCTGGATGACCTCGATGGTTTTGCCGGCCTGTTTGTGGATGCGGTTATAACCCTGGCGCTGCAGCCAGTCTTCGATTTCCTCCAGGCTGAAATTATCCGGCACCGCCAGCGAGAAGGTCACCATCACGCGCTGGCCTTCATCGAAACGGGTGAACAGTTCGCGCGTAATCATCTCCGGCGACTCACGCCGCACCGGTTCACCGCAGCCGCGGCAGTAAAGGCTTGCCGTTCTGGCAAACAGCAGCTTCAGATGATCGTTGAGTTCGGTCATGGTGCCGACGGTCGAGCGCGAGGTCCGCACCGGATTGGTCTGATCAATCGCGATGGCCGGCGGAATGCCGCTGATGCTGTCCACGCGCGGCCGGTCCATGCGATCGAGAAACTGCCGGGCGTAGGGAGAAAAGGTCTCCACGTAACGGCGCTGACCCTCGGAATAGATGGTATCGAAGGCCAGCGACGATTTGCCCGAACCGCTCACGCCGGTGACGACGATCAGCTTGTTGTGCGGCAACTCCAGGTCGAGATTTTTGAGATTGTTCTGCTGCGCATTGACGATGCGGATTCGATCCTGACTCATGCTTGGCCTGCGGTGTTGAAGATGCGCGTCATTCTACGGGCTTGAAGGGCGTCATGCATCATCTAGCCTGCATTGCCGTGCTTGCCTGTTAGAAAATCGTCTGCCTTCTCAATGTTCAGCGCAGTTCTATCAAAGTAATGAGGTAGATCATGACCACCGGCAAAGCGAAGATTTTGCTGGTGTCTTCGACAAAAAGTGCACTACGTCAGGCAGTTTTGTGTCAACGGCCGGCCCAGCAGCTGATACGCAGCCGGGATTGTCAGAACGGTAAACCGGGCGAACATCAGGTCTCCCCAAACCAGGAGCGGGTACGATTGACGACGTAGACCAGAGACAACATCACCGGCACTTCTACCAGCACGCCAACCACGGTCGCCAGCGCGGCGCCGGAATGGAGTCCAAAGAGGGAGATAGCGACAGCAACAGCCAATTCAAAAAAATTGGACGTACCGATAAGGCAAGCCGGTCCCGCCACGTTATGTGGGAGCTGAAGGAGTCTGGCAGCGGCGTAGCCAATGACAAATATCCCGTAAGTCTGGATCAGCAGCGGAATCGCAATCAGCAGGATGGTTTGAGGTTGTTCAAGAATCGTGGTGGCCTGAAAACCAAACAACAATACCACCGTGCCCAAGAGTCCAATGACAGACCAGGGTTTCAGGGTTCTGAGGAAGGCGTTGAGCCGTGCATCGTCGCCACTGGATTCAAGCTTGTGCCGGGTCAATATGCCGGCGACCAGTGGCAGGACGAC
Source organism: Gammaproteobacteria bacterium (assembly GCA_020444765.1). The sequence goes on from JAGRHW010000121.1 coordinate 3,972, forward strand.
GTAGAGCACCACGGATAGAATGAGCGTTTCCCAAGGTACCGTGATATCACTCACGCCCAGCAAAAAAGCCGCGATCGGTGCAAAGGCAAACACCATGATGATGTCGTTGACCGATACCTGGACAAGCGTGTAATTCGGGTCGCCCTTGGTAAGCTGGCTCCATACAAATACCATGGCTGTGCAAGGAGCCACGCCCAGCAGGATCATGCCGGCAATGTATTCGTTGGCGCTCTGGGGATCGACCCAGCCCACGAAGAACACGTTGAAAAACAGCCAGCCCAATCCGGCCATCGTAAAGGGTTTGATCAGCCAGTTGATCACCAATGTCAGAATCAGGCCCTTTGGTTTTCGTCCGACATCCTTGATGGCGCTGAAGTCGATCTGCACCATCATGGGATAAATCATCACCCATATCAGAACGGCCACAACCAGATTTACATGCGCCCATTCCAGCGACGCGATCAAGGCAAATTGCTGAGGAAAAGTGTTACCGAGCAGGACGCCGCTGATGATTCCCAAACCGACCCAGACGGAGAGATAGCGTTCAAAAATTCCCATCTCTTAATTCTCTCCTAAGCGTTGAAGTTCAGACTGCAACTGATCTTTGTCAACCGGTGATGTTTGCGTCAGAAAAGCCGCCAAGCGGTCGAGCCGGCTATGCAGCGTGGCAATGACATCTTCAAACAACTGCCTTCTCTGTGCCGGGTCGGCGTGTTTTGTGGGGTCAGGTAATCCCCAGTGGGCTTTGACCGCTGAACCAAACCAGACCGGGCAGGACTCGCCTGCAGCCTGATCGCATACCGTGATAACCGCATCGGGCGTGAATTGACTCACCTCATCCCAGCTCTTGCTGCTCAGTCCCTCAACAGGAAATTTTTTTTCGATCAGCACGGCAAGCGTATCGGGGTGGACCTGTCCCGCGGGTTGACTGCCGGCACTTGCCACAGTCCAGAGGTGTTCACCTGTCTGACGGGCGATACTTTCGGCTAACACACTGCGGCAGGCATTATGAGTACATAAGAACAACAGCTTCACTAGGATCACCGTATATATGAAAAATCATATGTTAATGAAGAAAATTTTTTACTGCTTAGCAGTTGGCGTTCACTCTGTCCGGACGCGCGCCCATTACCCTTAGCCGCTTGTGATTGTTCCGAAGAAACGCGGTATTGCATTCTGCCGTGGTTGCCAGAACGTCCTTTGCCCAGTCAGGCAAGGCCGGGTTGATTCGGTAAAACACCCATTGCCTCTGCCGCCGGTCAATCAACAAATCACATTTGCGCAGCTGGGCCAGGTGACGGGATATCTTTGGCTGGATCTCATCGAGAGCTTCCGTCAGCTCACAGACACAAAGTTCTCCTTCCTGCTGAATAAGCAGCAGACAACGCAGCCTTGTTTCATCGCTCAGGCATTTAAAGAAGAGCAGGGGGTTCATCAAGCAGACCTTTTTTTCTTGCATTTCAGGAGAACAAACATTAGTTACGCTTTCCAAGGAAAATATCAGCATAGACATCGCGTGCAAATTTTACGTTGCTATCGACCCCGTCTATGTTGGAAGCAAGCACGATCCTCCCTGAGGTGATGATAACTTCATGGATTTCATCCTTTAGTTTTTCACGCTCTTGTGCTTTCAGGGGTGCGTCTGTAGTGCCTATTCCTGTAAGGGTAGATGCGCTATCAATCCTGCATGAGTATTGTTACAAATATATGAATTTATGTATATACTAAAAATCATATATAAAAGGCAAAAGAAGCAGGAAAATCCATGAAACTAAAGATCGCAATAAGGCTGCATGTATGAAGGCATGGAGGCCATGTGAATTGACCAAAAGATGCCGGAGATCTTTCCGGCTGCGGTTCCGGGGTGCAGGAGGGCGGACTTTCCGATGCCCTGAAATAAACAGGGTTATTTTTGCCGGTTTCGCTTGAGAACAGACCGTGACGGGCGTAACCTCGGTGATACCATAAATTGTGAGTAAGTACGGCGTGAGTTCCCTGAATCTGCATCGACCCTCCAGGCCGCTGAGCGAGCTGGCGGTTGCTCAATTCGAGCGCGACGGCTTTCTGATCGAACGCGGTCTGGCCGATCCGGACTTGTGTGGGCAGCTTGCGCAAATCGCCGATGAATCACTGGAGCCGGCGCTGGCGCCACTGGAATACGAGGCGGACGTGCACTATCCGGGTGCGCCCGAAACCCGCGATCAGGAGGGCGGTCTGACGCCGAGGCGCCTGCTGTTCGCCTATACCCGTCACCCCCTGTTCCGGCAGTGGGCGGGTTCCCGGCAGATTGTCAGCCGGCTGCAACAGCTGATGGGTTCGACAGAGATCCTGTTATCGCAGAATCATCACAATTGCATCATGACCAAACATCCCGGCTATTCAAGCATGACGAGCTGGCACGAAGATGTCCGCTACTGGTCGTTCGACCGGCCGGAGCTGGTCAGCGTCTGGCTGGCGCTCGGCGATGAGTACCCTGACAACGGCGGCATGTTGATGATACCCGGGTCACACAAACAACGCTTCGAGCGCGGCCGGCTGGATGCGGCACTGTTCTTACGCACGGATTTGCCTGAAAACGAGCAGTGGATCAACAGTGCGGTCAGTGCTGAAATGAAAGCCGGCGACGTGTTATTCTTTCACTGCAAGACCTATCACGCGGCTGGCAAAAACATTACTGATGGGATAAAGCGTTCTGTTGTGTTTACCTACAGAGCGCAGGATAATAATCCGATTCCGGGAACCGGTTCGGCTAATTATCCGGATGTGCTGCTGACATAAAATAATGCAAGCATGGTATAAAGAGATGCGGGCCTTTGCTAAAAAAACCAGTGCTATCACACAAAACGACGGTACCTGTAATGTGCGGCAAGACACACTGCAATGCCATGGTGAGGTGTCAGGTCAGCTTTATCGGGAACCAGTCAGCAGAACACTTGCAAGATGGAAAAACCGCGTTCAGTATCGCGCCGCACCGTCGTTACATATTCTAAGTCATCGACATAGAAGAATGACGGGTTCAACTTCAATTACTGCGCAGTAATTATTTTTTAGTGATCCATCTGGCCTCAATCCCCGAGTTGGACGAAACCTATCTGCAATCCCTGTTCCGCGCGCATGTGTCGGTAAAAATGCTGGCTGTCGCGGATCATTCCGAAACGCTGTTTCCTGATGAACAGTCGCTGCTGCAAAATGTTGCGAGCAAACGCCGTGAGGAATTCTCCACCGGCCGGTTTTGCGCTCGTAAGGCGCTGGAAACCTTGAAACTTCATCCCGAACCGATCTTGCCCGGTGAGCGGCGCGAACCGCTCTGGCCAAAAGGCGTGACCGGGAGTATTTCGCATACCGGCGGCTGTTGTCTGGCGGCTGTCAGCCGCGACCGGCGGCTCCTGTCACTGGGCCTGGATGTGGAAAAGCGTGAACCGATCGAGACCGGCGTGCGGGACCGGGTCTGTTTGCCGGAGGAGCTTCGTAAGCTTGGTCCTTACCGTGACGAACCGGAAATATGGACGCTGATTTTCAGTGCCAAGGAAAGCGTTTACAAGAGTCTTTATCCCCTGGTCCGGCAATGGATCGGCTTTTCCCAGGCGAGCCTGCGGTTTGATTTTGTCAACGCAGGCTTTAGCGTGGAGATGGACAAATCCCTGAATATTGCGCCGGAAATTCTGCAAAACCTACGCGGCCGCTTTGTTTTCAGCGATGACTTTATTTTTACCTGTGTCGAGATTGCCTCGCCGGACAAGACCTGAAATTTCCCGTTCCAGTCAGAGGCTCCTCAAGGCGGCTCCATCCTTACCCCGTTCCGCATCCCACCGTGTTTTTGAACGCGGCCTGAGGTATGATAGCGGGCTTTATCCGGGGCAGGAATCCAGTGTTCCGTCCGGGTGGTTTTTTCGAACGCAGAGAAACAGGGCCGCGTCAGGAGGACAGGGAAGGCGCCGTTCGCGGGCAACATCCGCATGGTTCATGGCTGACCGGCCGGGCAGGGGTCTTCTTTGCGGGATTTCCGTATTGCCGAAAACCGCCCGCTGGCGCTCACAGACAGCTTGCCGTACCGGACATCATCAGCCGGATGGAGCACGTGAATCCCATGCAAGAAATCTACGACTTTCAGGACGTTGAAAAGGAAGCCCAGCAGTACTGGAGGGACAAGCGCGTATTCGAGGTCACTGAGGACCCGGACAAGCCCAAATACTACTGCCTGTCGATGCTGCCGTATCCGAGCGGCAAGCTGCACATCGGTCATGTCCGCAACTACACGATCGGCGATGTCATCTCGCGCTACAAGCGCATGCAGGGATTTAATGTTCTGCAGCCGATGGGCTGGGATGCCTTCGGTCTGCCCGCCGAGAATGCCGCGATCAAGAATAACGTCCCGCCGGCGAAATGGACGTATGAAAACATCGCCTATATGAAAAAGCAGCTCAACAATCTCGGCTTCGGTTATGACTGGACGCGCGAGCTTGCCACCTGCAAACCCGAATACTACAAGTGGGAGCAGTGGTTTTTCACCACCCTGGTCGACAAGGGGCTGGCCTATAAAAAAATGGCCACGGTCAACTGGGACCCGATCGAACAAACGGTGCTCGCCAACGAGCAGGTCGATGCCGAGGGCCGGGGCTGGCGTTCCGGCGCACTGGTCGAACGGCGCGAGATTCCGCAGTGGTTTCTGAAGATCACCGATTATGCCGAAGAGTTGCTGGAGGAAATCGACAGGCTGGAAGGCTGGCCCGAAGCGGTCAAAACCATGCAGCGCAACTGGATCGGCCGTTCCGAAGGGGTGGACTTCGACTTCGCCCTGGCTGATGGCACAGGCGCGCTGCGGGTTTATACGACCCGTCCGGACACTGTCATGGGTGTTACCTACATGGCGGTGGCGCCGGAGCATCCGGTTGCACAGCAAGCGGCTAAAAACAACCCGCAGTTGCAGGCCTTTATCGACGATTGCAAAAAGGCTGGCACTTCCGAAGCGGCAATGGAAACCATGGAAAAACGCGGCATGGATACCGGCGCCCTGGCCGTGCATCCTGTCAGTGGCGAGCAAATCCCTGTCTGGGTAGCGAATTTCGTGTTGATGAGTTACGGTACCGGTGCGGTCATGTCGGTGCCGGGTCACGATCTGCGCGACTGGGAGTTTGCCAAAAAATATTCCTTGCCGATCGTGCAGGTGGTTGACTCGGCCGACGGCGGCGTCGATGTCGATCAGGCGGCTTTCCCCGACAAGGAAAACACCGTGTCGGTGAATTCCGGCCAATTCGACGGGCTGGATTTCCAGGCCTGTTTTGATGCGCTGACGGAATTCCTGATCACCAATGCCAACGGCGAACGACGCGTCAACTACCGCCTGCGCGACTGGGGTGTTTCACGCCAGCGTTACTGGGGTTGCCCGATCCCGGTGATTTACGACAAGGAACAAGGCGTTCATACGGTGCCGTTGCAGGACCTGCCGGTCGAATTGCCGGAATACGCGGAGTTCAGTGGCGTGCAGTCGCCGCTCAAGGAAGACCCGGCATTTTACCAGACCAGTGTGCCGGGCAGCGGCGAACCGGGCACGCGTGAGACCGATACCTTCGATACGTTTTTCGAGTCGAGCTGGTATTTTGCCCGTTACTGTTGTCCGGACGCCGATGGCATGCTTGACGAACGGGTCGATTACTGGATGCCGGTTGACCAGTATATCGGCGGCATCGAGCACGCCGTTCTGCATTTGCTCTATGCGCGGTTTTTCCAGAAGTTGATGCGTGATGCCGGGCTTGT
>JAGRHW010000122.1 GCA_020444765.1 Gammaproteobacteria bacterium
AGCTGAAACCTTCAGATATTCCTGATGGAACGCCCTATTACAGGGATGTAACCTCAATTGGCCACTATGGTACGGGTGATGTTGAGTTTACCGTATCTTCCGAGTCTGAGTTTGAGCATGTTAAGGAATTTATTGCCATGGCATACAACAAGGTTGGTGGTTAATGGCTTCTAACAAAGCAATTAAATTCGCTCCCTTCGGTCGCCGGACGCTCGTTCCTCGCGAGCGTTAGCAGATAAAGTATGAGCATCAAACTCGAATCACAATTAGTTGGTGTCGCTGGTGAGTATCTAGTGGCAGGTGAACTCAGCTTAAGAGGCCATATAGCCTCTATCACTTTAAGAAATAGCAGGGGTATAGATATTATCGCGAGCAATTCTGATGGATCAAAATCGATAACTATTCAAGTGAAAACTAATAGCTCAGGTGGTAAAAACTGGATACTTACAAAAAAATCCGAAACATTTTTTTCCGAAAACCATTTTTATGTTTTTGTTTCTCTTGGTTCAATTGGGCAGCGCCCTAAATTTCATATTGTACCAAGCAAAGTAGTAGCCAATAGTATAAGTGCCGGTCATGCGAGCTGGTTGAGCGGTACAAAGAAGAATGGCGGGAAAAGAAAAGACTCAAATATCAGAAAGTTTTCAGATAATTCTGAACAATACCTCGAAACATGGGACTTAATAAAATTGTAACTGCTAACAAGTGCATTATGTCGCCAACAAAAAACGCCGGCTCGGACTTGCGTTCCGCTGCGCTCCACGCAAACCGCATATGCGGGCGTTATGGGTTCTTCAGATTCAGCTCCACATCCATACGCTTGTGCAAAATGCGGACAATCTCTATTTGAGTGTCATTGATGGATCGATAGAAAATCACATGACTAAGGTTGGGAAATTTTCGATATCCCAATTTGATAGGATCGCAGTTGGTTCCAACATCGGGAGTATTGGCTAGCAAATGGAATGCATCATCAAATTGCTTCAGGTAGATTCGGCGCTGCTCTTTACCCCACTTTCGTTGGGTGTAGGCGGCGATGGATTTCAAGTCAGCCCTGGCTTTCTTGGTTAAAGTAAATGTCCCCATTAGCCAAGTTCATCATCCAGCTCATTCATCAGCGCTTCGTAACTGTATTCAGCGGTTCCGCTCTTCTCGCCTTCTTCAAGCAACTTACGCAGGGTGGCAATTTTCTGTTCGTTATCTTCCAGCAACCTGAGTGCGGCGCGCATAACCTCACTGGCAGAGGCATATCTTCCTTCAGCAATTTGCTGGGCTATGAACCCGTCAAAATGCTCTCCAAGCGTAATACTCGTATTTTTGGCCATGGGGTAACCTCTTGATACCAATTAGTACCAAATATTGGTATATAACCCATAGCAAGTCAATCAACATCGTGCCTTTGGTGCCGGACAGCCTGCATTGCGCTTCGCTCCATTACGGCTGCTGGTTATTGAGGCGTTAAGCAGCCAAAAATGAACGAACGCAGTTCTATAGAAATAATGCTGCAAGAAATCCGGAATTATGGCGGTGACTTTGGCGACTCCATAGTCGACTACATAGATTTCGATCCACTCCAAGTGGACATCTCTGATGATGCGCAGCTAGCTATAGGAGCGGGGATTGCATTATTAGTCGAGTTCTGTAGCCACATTGACAATTCGACCTATCTAGACGCACTCGCAGGCAAGGGTGCAGATAACAATCGATCGGCTTTGTCTAAATGCACTTTGCAGAGGTTTCCGAGTATTATCGATGCTATGAAAGCGGCGTTGGAATCTGAAAGCGTATTCAACAATGCTTTAAAAAAGGTTTATCGGGATTATGTAGCACATGCTTAACAAATGCGTTAAATGCGATGCTCATACCTTGCACGTTTATGGAGGCTGTGCCAGAGATGAGTATCAATCTTACTTACCAAGAGTTTTGCTTATGCAATGGAAAGCGACACCCCTGAGTCAATTGCGAAATATTTAGGCGTAGTTTCAACAGAAAGTATGGGATTGTCACCTGAGCCAGAGCATGACATGAAGATTGCAAAAATGGTCATTGAAGTAAAAGAAGGCTTGGGGCTGTAACGCGCAGCAAGCAAAACTTATAACAAGACCGAGCACAATCGTGCAGTGCAAAAGCGTATTGCCCTGAACCTCGCTTCGCTCGGCTTATGTAGGTAACGTTAGATTTTAAAAAATGGAAAAAGAAGCCATAGACAGAATTGAAATCCTCGACAACGGCGAGCTTTTTTTAGGGCTAGAAAGCGGTGGTAGTTTGGCGTACCAATACATCTATCGGTCAGCCGCAGGTGTGTATTGGGACCAAGAGAAAAAAGGTTTCATATCCACCCCGATGAAAGAGTGGGATGTTCTGAAGTGGTTTGATCAAATAGTTTCTACAGTCAAGTCAGAGCTCGGCGTAGAACTGAGTCTAGGCAAGTCTATTTCCTGATCAGGTATCGAGGTCGACATACAAAATGTAATCCAAAAAAATTTAACATGACAAATTCGCTTGGGCGCCCAAACGCGCTGCTGCGCTTTGTATTTTGTTTCTAGTAATTTTCGGCGCTAGGTCTCTGCGGGTAGACATCGCAGGGTTTGGGTCCAGATCATGAAACTCGAAGAGCTCAACGCTGATGACGAGTTTCGACTGCAGAAACACCGAGACCAAATCGCAGGACATTTAGAAGGCTCCGCTGTATACCATGATCTCTCACCAAATATGGAAGTTGTAAAGGTGATACTCAACAACAATTGGGTTGATGTTACCGAGACGTGGAGGCTTCAATCTTTGGGCGTAGCGCTGGGTGACGCGTTGCATGGCGTTATGGGTATCCAATGAAAAAGTATGTGGTTTTTATGCTGGTATTTTTAGTGGCTCTGGTGTCAGGAACAGTTTCGTCTATATATATGGTTTACCACTTTGGAAATTTAGCTCTGAACGAGAGTTTGAAAATTTATGAGTTAGACGTGCATTGGAATAGTGAATTTAAGGCGTCTATTGGTCACCAGATTAGCGTTTCCGTCAACGAGAACGATATTAATCGCTTAAAAAAATTGGCATGTACACTAATGGATTTAGGCGTAAAGCATATTGATCCAGACTTGTATGAAAAAAATCCAGACAGAAAAAATGATCTCGTTAACCGAATTAAAGAGTACAAAGAAGAGATGGAAAAGCTAAGGCAGCAGGGTCACTGTGATAATTTTTTCAAATAGAATAAGGATAATTATTTTACTATGAATATGTTGGAAATACTGGTAAGCCCATACCAATAAAACTCATCCGATGTAAAACCACCCGGATGATTAAGACCTCAGGTGCCAAGAAGAATAATGAAGATTTGTTTCCATATCTATCTTGCGACTAGATCTAAATGGGCGCATTTGACCAAAATAATCGACATGCCTGTAGTACCAAGAATTGGTGAATATGTGAAATTTAAGAACGCGGAGATGGGGGATTACTTCGGATTCAAGGTTTTAGATATCACTTATAGGGAATCTGGCGAGATAGAGATCATGACCGATCTATTGGAAAACATAGATAACAGGATGTATTCCTTTGAAGATGGAGAGGCGTCGGAATTTGATGAGTACTATCAATCATTTCTTCGAGAAGGTTGGGTTTGTGAAAGAGGTGTTGGCCCAAATCGAAAATACAGAAACTCCTGAAAAAGTAAAAAACCGGTGTAAATTCCGATGCACGCCATTAGCATCGATTATTTGCAACGTTAGATAAAAAGGTGATGGAAGCGGTGTTAACTGATTATTAGGGAAATAAAAGTTTTAAAAGGATGGTTATCCAGCAAAGCAAGCTACTACTGGCGTGGCCCTGGATTTTAATTTCCACTTGAGAAAGGTGCCTCCATACTTTTTCCACGAAGAGCAAGGCAGCCTGCACTTTATTTCGGCTGCCCAATTGTAAAGCGTTAGATGCAATAGGTGACCTTGAATCGAATGGAGTTCAACGACAAATTCGCATCGAAGTGGACGTCAATTGTTGCATTGGGGCTGTTAGGTTTTTTTGGTCTGTTGAGTTGTATCGAAATGTTCAAAGAAGATTTTGGCGGGCCTCAGGCATGGGTAGCGCACTAATGGTCATTGGAGGAATTGCTACTGTATGATCCCTATGGCTTTGCTTTGGTGGAGGCTGGGAAATTATGCACCTGATAAGTAGCTCCGGCGGGCCTGGGGCAAGGCATTATGCATAACAACATGTGGCGAGGAAAATTTAAAAACTACTATTGGCTTGTATCTACAAGTGCTGTTTGTGCATTGGCAGACTTCATTAAAAAGCATCACGCGAACGAGATCCTTCATCTTACTGCCTTTGATAGTGGACCAATTTCGCCAAGTGAAAAAGAGATCAAATCCGGCTGGAGTAAGGATGGTGATATTATGATAAGCCCACCATTAAGCAACCACGTCGAAATACCGCACGATCAATTCGATGAGTGGTATGTGTCAACAAGCCAGCTTTCATTTCCTGACGACCTGGAAGTATTTGTCAATTATGGTGGATTTACCCTGGTCTCACCGGAAGAATTGACGAAGGATGATGATCCTGCGTGGGAGAGAGGCCGCTACGATTACCTTTATCTGATGCAGGATCGCTTCTGGAAGCAGCTCTCTGTTATCAACCCGAGTACTTATGTATCGTCTGGCGATCTTTATATAGTGGTTTCTAAAAGCAAAGCACTGATCAGCGATATTGAAAATAGTGCATAACAAGGCACTCGTTCTGAGTATTATGTACATTGAAACGCCGTTTACCCTCTGCCGTTAGAAGTCAAAAATGAAAAACAAGGAATTGATCGCGTCAAATATCGAAGAAGCCAAGGAAGAGTTGGCGAGCATCCTTTCAGATTTAGCCTCAGATCCAGAATACACGGAGATTGAACTTCAGCTTGCCCTTGAACATGCCTATCATCATTTGAACTATGCTTGGCATATTCGCAATGTCAGCGAAGAAAGGGCCCGCGCTTGTTCGCTGGAAGATTTTGTTAAATGGTCAAAATACCCCGCAGGAGAAATCAATGAATATGAGTAAGGGATTTAAGGAGGAAAATTCATTCGGATGGCTAAAAGCTTCACTCGTTGCTCTTTCTGCCTTTATTCGTTCTGATTTAAATGCATGGGGGTCATGGCGGCGAGTGAGGCTAATGATCAGATCAATAAGGAAGAGCTTCGCGCTAACACGATTGTGCCTGATGCCTGTAGCGTTATAAGGCTGTTCAGGTCGTGATATGAATATCGTGTAGCTAAATTTGAAAAAAGCCCCCTGACTATCTGCAATGCATTTGATGCTTCCAGGAAGAGGTGCTTCAGGAAAACTTGCCAGCATTTTACAGTGTGCGGTCGTATTCTGGTCGATACTATTGGGTGTATTATCCGTAAAACAGAGATGGCCAATCAAACCTTAACAAGCGACTGTGATCCCATGTCAACCATTGCAAACACCCCAAAACCACCCTATTACGCAGTGATTTTTACCTCACATCGTACCGACGGGGATCATGGATACGGAGAAATGGCGTCCAGGATGGTTGAGCTGGCCTCAACTCAACCGGGCTTTCTCGGCCTTGAGTCCGCCAGAGAGGATGTCGGTATCACGGTTTCGTATTGGTCTGATCTGGACTCAATCAAGGCCTGGAAAAAGAACGCTGAGCACCAGGCAGCTCAGAAGAAAGGTCGAGAAGAGTGGTATTCAAAATACCGGGTAAGAATAAGCAAGGTAGAGCGCGAGTATGGCATTTAACGATCCGCTTAAATTTGTTCCGGGCACAGAAAACGAGGCTACCAAACGGACTCGCTAACGTTCGTTGTTTAGCAGGAATGAGTATTAAGCAATCGAACTATAAGCAAGAAAACTAAGCGTAGATGAAAAGCCTGGTCTTGGCTCAGCTTTGCCCGGCGGCGGGAATTGCCGCCGGATCCATCCAGAAAATGCCCCACATGTGGCCGTCCGGGTCGGCGAGGTCTCGGGTGTACATGAATCCACGGTCCTCAACGGGATTCACGTCGGCCTTTCCACCGTGTACCTCGGCAGCGATGTTCATCGAGTCCACGGCATCCCGACTTTCCATTGCCAGCGAGAGCATCAGGCCAACCGAATCGGCTGGCGGGTAGGGCCGCTGTGTAAACTTACGCCACTTGGCGTGGGTGAGCAGCATCACGTAGATCGCGTCGCTCCACACCATACAGGAGGAGGTTTCGTCACTGAAGTGCGCGTTTCGTGTGAACCCCAAGGCTTCGTAGAACACGGTCGAGGCTGCGAGGTCACTGATCGGTAGGCTTACGAAAATCATCTTGGTCATGGGGTCCTCTCGTGGGTTTATTGTGGGTTCGAACTGGTGCGTTACTTCAACGACGTTCCGGGTCCACAGAATTCGACAGACAAGACATGCCCGGTCTGTAACCGAGGCCTGCCCAAGCCCCATGCCCGCAGTGGCGCTTCCCGTGCAGCGTGTGTGGAGACAGTGGTAGGACAGGCACCTTTGATAAGTCATCCATCTCCCAGTGGAGAAGCTGATTTTTGAAGTCACCCGAAAGATTTTCGGGTGACCGTCCCTGACTTTTTATTCCACGTTTGCTGTTTATGACTAGTCTTCGAGTGAATAGACGTCGACCCGGTTGACCATCATCTTTGGCACCAGCAGGGTCCGGCCGGCAAGGCCAATGTCGGCACTGCCGGTTTCCAGTGTCCACAGCGTTTGCGCTTGACCGTCACGGATTCGGATGATTTTGCCGCTGATCCAGTCGCTGATTATCACGTCGTTGCCTGCGGTGACCACACCGTCGATATTGCCGATGTTCCGGACTGTAGCCTCCGGCAACAAAGTCGCGGTCTCGAGGTTTACAGCGTAAAGTGCGCCCGGCTCACTGGTGCTGAAATCCTTTTGCAAGCCTGTTCCCCAGTTACCGATCAGCAGTGCATCGCCCTGAATAGCCAGGCCGTTGGGGTGGGGGATTTGCGCGTCATGGAACCAGGCTGTGACCCGATCATCGTGCAGCTGGTGGATCACCCCGGTCATCATGTCTGAGATAAACACGCGGCCATCGTTGGTAGCGGTGACATCGTTGAGGAACACCGCTTCATCGACGACATGGGTCTTCAACAACTTGCCGTTGCTGGCATCGATCACGTGAATACGCTTGATGTCAGCGACGACGATTTGCCCGTTAGAGAAGGCCATACCTTTGGGGGCGTCGAGGCCATCAACCCAACGCAGGGTGTCAAGGCTACCGTCGGCGTTGAGTCGCGTCAGGTAGCCTTCACCGTCGGCCTGACCAGGGTCGCCGGCGATATTGCTGATGAGATAACCCGCAGCGTCCGGAAGTGGCAGCACTGATTCGGGCTGGGCCAGGCCTTCAGTGAACTGCCAGAGGGAGGTCGGGTTTGTCTGGGCGGTGGCAGTAGCGGTGCTTAACACGCAGGCCAGTATCATCGGGGTAAAGCGTTGCATAGCGCTTCCTTGTTACTTGTGAATGAGGCTTAAATCTGGCTAAATTGATACTCAAAATCCAATTATTTAAACAAAGGTATCAATTTATGCTACCTCTCGATGCAGAAACGTCTCCTACCCTGAAACCTGATCAGCAGCGGGAGTCTCTGTTTGTCACGCTCAAGCAGGCGCTCAAGGCGCGCGGTGTGACCTATGCTTCCCTGGCGGCGGCGCTGGACGTCAGCGAGCTGACGATTAAACGTCTGTTCAGTGAGCGTGATTGCAAGATGAGTCGCCTGACGGAAATCTGCGAGGCGGTCGGTATCTCGCTTGCCGAGCTGGTGGAAATGCAGTCCCGCCGACGCCAGGTGGCCGGTCATCTGCCGTTGCAGACGGAGAAGGCGCTTGCCAATGAGCCGGCGTTATTCCTCCTGTTCATGCTGCTCACCCTGCAGATCGACAAGGAGCGGATCTGCCGCGAGTGGGCGATGAGTGAGACCGACTGGTACCGGCGCCTGCGCGCGCTTGAAGAGCTGGGTCTGATACGTCTGCTGCCGCAGAACCGCTTCCGTTTTACCGTCACGCTGCCCGTGCGCTGGCGGATGAACGGGCCGCTGGGGCATTTTCTACAGCAGGTCAACGGCGCTTTCGTCAAACATTGCATCCGTCAGGAAGCAGCGCCTGATGTCGCTTTTTGTACCGGCGGGCGCCTGATGAGTGCGCAAAGTGCGGAGACCATGCGTGAGGCAATGCGAGCTTTACACCAGCAATTCGAACATCTGGCTACCCAGGATCAGCTTTTTTTCAGCGCTGATGAGCTTCGCATTTATAAACTGGTCGGCGCGTTTGCGCCAATGCAGATTGAATCGTTGTTGCCGCCAGCGGGGAAAAAAGCCAGGGACAGACTGGGTGACGGATGATTTTTCCTTGTTCGGATCTAAAGAGTAATCCGGCTCATTCCGTAAGAATCATTTCCATCTGAATATTACACCGTTTGTAAGGAGAGTCCTGGCCGGAAATACGCTGGAATCCCAGTTTTCGATACAGGTTTAGAGCCGGCTCGAGCTGTGTATTGCTTTCCAGGTAGAGTTTTGTTGCGCCCATCGCTTTGGCTTTGGCAATAATGTGTTGCCCGAGTCGCAGGCCGATTCCGATTCCCCTGGCTGTTTCGGCAACGGCCATCTTTGCCAGTTCGAAGCTGCCGTCATCCATTTTAATCAAAGCGCACACACCTACGGGCGTGTTTTTATATAATGCAACAGCGATATACCCGCCCTTGTTAATGATGTTCTCTTTGGGTTTATCCAGCGCCTTGTAGTCAGCCGGCTCCATTTCCCAGTATTTCTCGATCCAGGCAATGTTTAACGCTCTAAACGCCTGTTTGTATTTTGCCTGGTAGGCCACTACGTCGACGTGATCCTGCTCCCGGGTTTTACGGGCTTCCATAACGCGTTCATACAAACTTTTTTCTTTGATTTCATGCTCTATGGCATCAAGCTCTGACCAAAGATGCGATCCGGCGGCGCTAAAAACAGTATCTATGGCCGTGTTGACATCCTCACACTGGATCGCAAGTTTTCTGGCCATTTTTTTTCCCTTCGTGGTCAGCATCACCTTGTTTACACGGGCATCGTTTGGGGATTTTTCCATCGAGACAATGTCTCGATCCTTCATGCTTTTTACAACCTGGCTGACTGCCGGGTGAGTTTGCCCTATATCATCCGCCAACTCGGTTATGCCCGCGCTTTTCTTGACGGTCAGCATGTAAAACACGGGAAACCAGCGAGGGTCAATCTCAACCTCATACAATGCATAGATTTTCTCAGCGTCGCTCATGAGCACATCGCCAAGCTGCCGTAAACGACTCCCTAAGGCCATTTGCCCTGCCATTGAGTAGAATTTCATGTCATCCTCAATAAGTACGTAAGTGCTTACGTAATAGTATTTTATATCAGGTGCTACATCAACTTTTAATCTTGGCCAGGTAAAAAGTAAAAGACAGGCGCCAGTTTGATGATTGATTTATCTTTTTGTAGAGCCTGAAGGCTGGAGGCACTGCGATGGCGTTTTTGGGTTAGACGGTCTGTCCCCGGCACATATGTCCTGCCCGTCATTCCCGCGCAGGCGGGAATCCAGCTGCGGACGGTCGGGCGAGGTCGATCTTGATTATTTGGCAAAAACGACTGGATCCCCGACTAAAACATTCGGGGATGACGTTCCAGATC
>JAGRHW010000123.1 GCA_020444765.1 Gammaproteobacteria bacterium
ACCTTCCGCACAATGGCGTATCGCCGGTCAGCGTTTTATACTGATTCCAAACGTGGGGTGGAGGTTGCCGCTATGAAAAATCTTGCACGGACAGGTTGGTTTGTCGTTTTCTTTCTTTGCTGCTCCGGTTTGCTGGCGCAGCAGGCGATCGAGGAGTCGACGGAAAAAGGGCGGATAAGGGCCCAGGTGTTGGCGAGCGGGCTGGATCATCCCTGGTCGCTGGCGTTTTTGCCGGACGGACGCATGCTGGTTACGGAGCGTTCGGGCCGTTTGCAGTTGCTCGATGCCGATGGCGGGGTAATCGGTTCGGTGGCCGGTCTTCCGCCGGTCGCGGTGCGTGGGCAGGGCGGTTTACTGGATGTGGCCGTTCATCCTGATTTTGCCCGGAACCAGCTGATCTATCTTTCCTGGGTGGCGCGTGGCGAAGGCGGCACCGGTACCGAGGTGGGCCGTGCGCGGTTCGACGAACAAACGCGGGCGCTGCATGATCTGGACGTGTTGTTTCGCTTGACGCCAAAATCCGGCACCTCACGGCATTTTGGTTCTCGATTGATTTTCGATGGCAAGGGATTCCTGCTGATTACGCTGGGCGACCGGGGTGAGATGGAACGCGCGCAAAAACTCGACGACCATGCCGGATCGGTGATCCGCCTGACCGAGGATGGCGAGATTCCACCGGATAATCCTTTTGTCGGCAGGGACGGTGCCAGGGCGGAAATTTTCAGCTACGGTCATCGTAATATCCAGGGCGCATTTCTGCATCCATCGACCGGCGAGCTGTGGGTTCACGAACACGGGCCGCAGGGCGGTGACGAGCTGAATATTGCCCGGACTGGTAATAATTACGGCTGGCCGGTGATCACTTATGGTGTCAATTACGGCTCCGGCACGAAGATCGGCGAAGGTCAGGAAAAACCCGGTATGCAACAGCCCTTGTATTATTGGGTGCCGTCGATCGCGCCATCCGGCATGACGTTTTACACCGGTGATCGGTTCAAGGAGTGGCAGGGCAATATCTTTGTCGGCTCACTGGCCTTTCAAACGTTGGTGCGCCTTGAAGTCGACGGCGAAAAGATTACCCATGAAGAGCGTATGTTCGAGCGCCGGCTGGGCAGAATTCGCGACGTGCGAACCGGACCCGACGGTTTGCTTTATCTGCTGACCGATTCCTCGAACGGCATGTTGCTGCGAGTCGAACCGGTAATACAATAGCCAGCTCTAGACCAGATGCTGGCGCAGCTCGCGTTCGAGAAATTCGATATTGCGCCGGACATTGCCGAGAAACGGATTGATCGACAGGGCTTTGCGGAAACCCGACATTGCGGAAATCCTGTCGCCGCTATGCAGGTAAATCAGCGCCTGGCCGGATAGCGCGCCGAAATGCCTCGGTTCAAGCGAGAGTGTTTTGTCGACATCGTTGAGGCTTTTTTCATAATCGCCCAGCAGATAATAGACCGTCGCGCGCTTGTTCCAGGCCTCGGCGAAATCCGGCTTGATTTCGGTAATGCGGGTGAAGATGGCCAGTGCCTTGTCGAGCTTTTGTTCATCGAGATACGCGATACCGGTTTCCATCAGTTCGGCGGCATTCTCGTCTTCTATTTCAAGCCAGCGACGCCAGATCTGGCGCGTGATTTCGGCGCCTTCATAGCGGTTTTCAGTGGTTTGCAACAGCTCGAACAGGGTGTCGAGATGGTCGTCGTTTTGATCGGCATGGCCGGGGGCCAGGGCGACACAGGCGCCGAATAACACTATTGCCAGCAGGGTGTTTCTCATTGCAGAACTCCCGTTTCAGCCAGACGTCCTGTGATAGTAGAGTTTTTTGCCGGTTGATTTCAAGCGCTCCGGTCGGCGCGAGGTCAGCTTCGGCGTGTGTTGTCGTCATTATTGCTGCCGGATTTGCTCGGCCGTGCGTCCAGTTCGATCGATTCCGCACCGTTATAGATCATAAAATGCCGTCCTTTGGCGCGTGCAATCATGGTAATGCCGATGCGTTCGGCCAGTTCCAGGCCTTTTTGCGTGATGCCGGAACGCGACAGCAGCGCCGGTATGCCCATTTGCGCGACCTTGATGACCATCTCCGAGGTCAGGCGGCCGGTCGTATAGAAAATCTTTCCGCTGCCGTCGATGTTCTCCAGCCACATATGACCGGCGATCGCATCGACCGCGTTGTGCCGGCCAACGTCTTCGGTAAAAAATTCAATCGATTCGCCGTCACACAAGGCGCAACCGTGCACCGCGCCGGCGCGTTTGTACACGTCGTTAAAGGCATTGAGGTTTTTCAGTAAGGCATAAATCGACGATTGCCTGAGCCGCAGCGGCGCGATGCTGAGCTGATCGATTTCATCCATGATCCTGCCGAACACGGTGCCCTGACCGCAACCAGTGGTGACCGTGCGTCTGGCGAGTTTTTCCTCCCAGCCCTCGATGCCGGCAAAAGTCGTCACCGCAACCGCGTCGCTGTCCCAGTCGACCTGAACCGATTTGATCTCTGCCAGGGATTGCACAAAGCCCTGGTTTTTCAGAAACCCCAGCACCAGCAGCTCCGGATTGAGGCCCAGCGTCATCAAGGTCACGATCTCGCGCTTGTCGACATACAGCGTCAAAGGCTGCTCGGCGGCGATATAGGAGGTACGCTGTTCGCCGTATTCATCAACCGCGACAACCGTGCGGGCCGGTTCGAGACTGGCCGCTGTCATTTGCGGGCGGTGTGTTGGTGTGTTCATTTAATGTTTTTGTATAAGCACTTTGCGCATCGGTGATTGACTGATCGCGGATAGCCTGTTCAGGACTATCATGCAGTGAATAAGGGTAATCGGACAAGTACCGGAGAATATTGCGGGGGAGAGGTTTAATACCGGCGAAAAGTACGGGAATTTTTAATGCAATGAACAAACGGGCCGGATAAACCTCCGGCCTGTTTGCTGTGAATGTTCAAGAAATATTGATGGTTGTGTTGGCGTTGATGTTATCGTCGCCGCCGTCACCGGATACCGCCATATTGGCCTGTTGCTGAGCCTGCTGAACCGCTTGCTGCGCAGCACCCATGGCGGCGCCGCTGCCTCCGATGCCGTCGACGATGCCGGCGCCTGCGACGCCGAGAGAGTTCAGATCCTGGGCACTGGCATTACCTTGTGAACCCATGTTGCCTTGAATGATGTCACCACCTGATTTGTCAGCCATTGTCGTTCTCCGTTAGTCATAAATGAAGTTGGTCTATAAGCTCCGGAACCGTTGTGTTCCGATGTGTTTATCATCCTGATTCAGCCGGATTGGCTCGAGGACAAAATACCATAGTTTTTGTGTTTTTTTACCCGAAAGGGTGTTGAACCGACCGAATGGAGCAGTTTTAACCCTGCAATGTTGAGGGCATTTGGCGGAAAAAAACGATCCAGTGGGAGTATTGAGGCGATTTGACGCGGCAGGCACACTGAGAGCCTGCACTACAGCTTAAAGTAATAACAAGAGGATAATTATAATGACTATGCCGCCCCGTGATAACGAAGGTTACCTGGAAAATCCGCAGGACTGGACAGCGGAAATCGGCGAGGCTCTGGCAAGTGAGATGGGTATAAGTCTGAATGAAGAGCAGTGGCAGGTAATCCGCTTTGTGCGGACACACTTCGAAAATACCCAGACCGTCCCGGAAGCCAGGCTGATGCTGCGCTATATGAAGGAGGAAATGGGTGAGGACAAGGGCACCCGCAAATACCTTTACCACTTGTTTCCGCATGGCTATGCACAAACGGCCTGCAAATTCGCCGGGATGCGCAAACCGCTTAAATTGATGCTCGATGTCTGACCGGCAATGCCATGAAGGGTAGTAAAAAGGCCCGTATCTTTACGATACGGGCCTTTCGCCGTTAAGCGATGTTGATCGTGGTGTTGGCGTTGATGTTGTCGTCGCCGCCTTCGCCGCTTACCGCCTGGTTGGCTTGAGCCTGGGCCTGCTGGATAGACTGGCTGGCTGTTCCGGCGCCGGCACCTGCGCCGCCCATGCCGTCAACGATGCCGGCTCCGCCAACGCCCAGAGCGTTGAGGTCCTGGCCGGAAAGGTTGCCCTGGCCGCCGAGGTTTGCTTGTAAAATGTCGCCACCTGATTTGTCTGTCATGATCGTTCTCCGAATAAAAGTTGGTTTGTTTAAGTCGACGGGTTGAGTCGTTGCCCGTTGATGAACATAATGCGTTAGCCGATGTTTGTTCTCCGTGAAATAAGCGCTGTGGTTTTGTGAAATTTTCCCGACTCTCCATTGATAATGAACACTGACGATCCACATGAAATAGAACTGGTTTTTGCGGATCTGCCCGCCGGCGATTTCTGGGTGTTTGCCTATGGTTCGCTGATGTGGCGGCCGGATTTCGACTTCGTTGAAAAACGCGATGCCTGGCTGCCCGGCTACCGGCGATCTCTGTGTGTCTGGTCATGGCATCATCGCGGCACCGAGGAAAATCCGGGCCTGGTTTTCGGGCTGGATAAATCTGTTGCGAAAGCTGATATCAGGTGCCAGGGTTGTGTTTATCGTGTGGCCGCTGAAAACCGGGTTGCAACCCTGATCAATCTGCGGGATCGGGAGCTGATTACCAATATCTACCAGCCTGCCGTTCTGGATTTGCAGACGGCGCAGCAGGAAACCTTACCGGCTCTGACATTTATCGTCGACCAGCAACATCCGCAATATGCCGGTCAATTGCCCGCCGAACGCTGTGCCGAAATAGTCCGGTCCTCGCGGGGCAAGAGTGGTGAAAATACCGATTATGTTTTATCGACCTGGAATTATCTCGCGGCTTGTAATATCCAGGATGAACACCTGCGCGCGGTTTGCGAGCACCTTGCTTGAATGCAGATGGCGTTCAGATGTTCCTGTTGTCCAGCATATTACGTAAGGCATCGATCAGGGGGTCGATCAGCGATTTGTCGCGATTGCTTTGATAAACCAGCCAGGAGGGCAGCACGAATTGCGGTGAACCGGCGGTTTCGATCATCCGGCCGTCAGCGATATAGTCTTCTGCCAGGCGGTGCGGAAAATAACCCGAACCGCCATGCCTCAGCATGTATTGCAAACCAAGCCAGCCGATATTGACCGACAGGGCAGGACCGCCGGCATCCGGATAACTGGCTTTGTGCTGCGCATGAAATTCGGGGCCCCAGTCCACCTCGATGTATTCTGCCTGGTTCGATGAGCAAGTTGTCGAGCTGAGCAGCACGGTTTGTTCGTCCATCAGGTGGGCAAGCTCCAGATTGGGTCGTCGCTGTGGCGTGTACATAACGCCGATATCAATGCGTCCATCGATCAGGCCCTGCATCAGGTCGGCTTCAAAGCCGCTTTCCGCGCGTATGGAAACATCCGGCATGCTGTGGCGGATTTCCGCGAGCCAGTCGATCAGCAAACCATCCCAAAGACCAATCCGTGCACCGATAACGATGCTCGCCCGAAAGCCTTCCGGCCGTCCCAGATCGTGTCGCGCCTGTTCGACGGTACGAACCAGCATCGCCGCATGCTTCTGGAAGCGCCGGCCGGCATCGGTCATGTCCGCACCGGATTTGCTGCGGACGAACAGGGAAACGCCAAGATACTCTTCCAGTGCCTTGATGCGGGCGCTGACCGTCGACTGGGTTATATGCAGGCGTTCCGAGGCGGCGACAAAGCTGCCGGCGGAGGCAACCGCAAGAAAGGTGCGGGCCTGTTCTGTATCCATCGGGGCTGTCTCCTCGTTACGGAGTGGGCGCTCTAACCATCGAACAAGTCGATATCATAATGCATTATTAATCGTTTTACCGATTTGAAACGACCGGCTAGGATGTCCGGGTGCGGTTTGTCGACGGTTGCAACAGGTTGTTTATCGTGATGAAAGGCGTTGGAGTAACAGCAATAATGAGTGATTTAATCCATCGTATCGGGCATGCGTCGCCGCCGTGCTCCATGCATGAGCTGACTCCGGGCCGGCATGGCTATAGCGTGGTGGACCCGCAAACCCTGGCCGACGTCGCACGCTGGCGGCGCGCGGAGCGTAAGCGACTGATCGCCAAGCGTCTTGCATTGTCGCCCAATGAGAGGAGGCGTATCGTTGACGGGATCGCGGTGGAACTCGACGAGCTGATCGAGCCGGGTCCGGGCGCTGTTATCAGCCTTTACTGGCCGATGCACGGTGAACTCGATTTGCGCGACTGGATGAAATCGGCGCATCGGAAAGGTGCAAGACTGGCCCTGCCGCTGGTGGTGTCAAAGGATCAGCCGTTGATTTTCCGCGAATGGACGCCTGACTGCCGGATGGAAAAAGGCGTCTGGAATATACCGCATCCAGCCGACGGCGCCGCGGTATTGCCGGATATCGTGATCTCGCCTTTGGTGGGATTCGATCAGAACTGTTTCCGGCTTGGTTACGGCGGCGGATATTTTGACCGTACCCTGGCTGAGCTCTGGCCGGCGCCAAGAGCTATCGGTGTTGGCTACCCTTCGGCCCGGATTGCGACCATTTTTCCGCAGATCCATGATATCCCGATGGATGTCCTCGTCAGTGGCGAAGGGCAGGTCTTGTATCGTGGGTCTTCTGAATAATTCAGCTGTGGAGGTATTTGCCCTTATTCGGACGGGTCAGTCTGCCTCTCATGCGACCACTTCGTCATCCCCGAATGTTTTAGTCGGGGATCCATGTTCTTCGTTGGATGGTCCGTAGTTGGATTCCCGCCTGCGAGGGAATGACGGCCATACACCCACGTCGTCATCCCCGAATGTTTTAGTCGGGGATCCATATTCTCCGTTGATCGGTCCGCAGCTGGATTCCCGCCTGCGCGGGAATGACGGGTGATGGTTTTCAGGTCAGCAAAGGCGCCTTACCGAGCCGTTCGGCACTGTTGCCGAGTACGTTTTCCACGAGTCGGGCAAATTGCAGGAGCTTGAGTTCATCGCCGCCTTTGGCCATTAACTGCAAGCCTGTCGGCATGCCTTGCGCGTCCAGGCCCGAGGGCAGGGTGAGGGCGCAAAAACCGCAGATATTGGCGACTACCGTATTTCTCAGCATGCCGGCGCTGGCGCCGCTGTAGGCTTCGCTGTTATCGACCTGATCCAGTATCGGGGTTGTAATGCTGAGGGTTGGGGAAATCATGATGTCTGTTCCCTGCATCCACTCGCCGGCCAGTGTTTGCATGTCACGGAGTCTTTGCAGGCGTGTCAGATAATGGCTGGCGGTGACTTTCTCGGCTTCGCTGATCAGCCGGTCGGTGCGCGGGCTGAGCTTGTCGCGCCAGTCCGGGATTTCCAGTTCGATAAAACTGGCGCATTCGATGGCGGCTGTATTCGGCCCCTGATTCAGCAGCTCAATGGTTTCGCCGAACAGCCGGTTGTCGCTGTCGCGGACGGTAGCGCCGGCCTTGCATAATTCACGAATGGCCGAGTCATAGACAGCCAGTAAATCGGGCGCAAGTCCGGCAATGGCGCTTTGGTCGGCGAGTCTGACGCGAAAATCGGCAAGCGACACCGCCGCCGAAAAATCCGCTGGCTTGGTTTCGCTGCCGTCGAGCGCCAGGAAAACTTCGATTACATCGGTAACCCGGCGAGCTATTACGCCGATACTGTCGAACTTCGGGCTGAGCGGCACCAGGCCGTCGGTCGGCCAGCGTTTTTGCCCGGGCTTGAGTCCGACCAGGCCGGCCGCCGCCGCCGGAACCCGCACTGAGCCGCCGGTATCCGTACCGAGCGCGAAGGCGGCGCTGCCGCTGATGACGCTCAGGGCAGCGCCGCTGCTGGAGCCACCGGGCACCCGGTGATTGTCCGCGTCCCAGGGGTTGCGCGGCGTCCCCCAGTGCTGATTGATGCCGAGGCCGCCAAAGGCGAGTTCGGATGCATGGGTAAGACCGCTGACCGGGCTCAATTGTTGGTGCAGGCGATTGACCAGGGTGCCTTCCCGCTGCCATTTCGGTGGCATGGGGAATTTTGTTCCGGCGTAACATTCAAAGCCGCGGGCAGCGAACACACTCTTCAGCGAAACCGGTATCCCCGTCAGGGCCTGACCCGCGCCATTACGCCAGGCCCGGTCGGCGGCATCCGCCTGCTGGCGGAACTGTTCGTCGTTGCGAAATTGATAGGCGTTGAGGAGAGGGCCGTTGGCCTGTTCGCGTTCGATGCAGGCGTCGACCAGCTGGCTGGCGCTGATGGCGCCGGAGGCAAGTTTTGCCCGCAGATCGACGATTGACAAAAAGCCGGGTGAGTGTTTCGAGTCCATAGGTTCGGGGTTTTACCAGGTTGCTTGGGGCTGATCCGGAATCTCTGTGTCAAAGCGGCATTACCGCCGGCAGCAGAAAAGCCGGTCAGGCGCCCAAGTATCGGGTATTTGGCCTCGAGGCTCAATCAATTGCTGCACTGTGCATACTGAAGACAGCCGATCTGCCGGCGATGGCTCGAAAGCGGGTGAACGAATCGGGGCTTATCAGGTATCCTTTAGCGTTTCTGCAGCTAGCTGGGTGTCGATGAATATTATCTGGATGGGTGTTGCCGGCAGCCTGGGCGCCGGCTTGATGACCGGCGTCGGTGCCTTGGGCGTGTTTCTGGTCCGCAAACTGTCGGACAAGCTGGAAGACGGCCTGTTGAGTTTTGCCGCCGGCGTGATGCTGGCCGCGTCATTTTTCTCGCTGATTCTGCCCGCGATCAATTACGGCGAGACCTATTACGGCGGGGAAAAACTGGCCGTGCTGATCGTCTCCTTTGCGATACTGGCCGGCGCCGTCGGCCTGTTCCTGTTGCACCGCTATCTGCCTCACGAGCATTTTCTTTCTGGTCACGAGGGGCCGGATACGGAGACGATCAGCCGAATCTGGCTGTTCGTGATTGCCATCACGCTGCACAATTTTCCCGAGGGCATGGCCGTTGGTGTCGGCTTTGCCGGCGGCGATATCAATAACGGCATGTCGCTCGCGACAGGGATCGGCTTGCAGAATATTCCTGAAGGCTTTGCCGTCGCCGTCTCCCTGCTGGCTATAGGTTACAGCCGCCTGAAAGCATTTTCCGTGGCGTTTCTGACCGGGCTTGCCGAGCCGCTGGGTGGTCTGTTTGGCAGCGCGATCGTGTCGGTCTCCGGGCCGTTGATGCCGATCGCCCTGGCGCTCGCGGCCGGCGCGATGCTGTTTATCATTTCCGATGAAATCATCCCGGAAACCCATCGCCGCGGCTTCGAGTCGCTGGCGACCTTCAGCCTGCTGGCGGGTTTTGTCTGCATGATGTACCTGGATGCGACACTCGGCTGAGCTGACTGCCGGGCGGGTTTTATATGATACATTGATGGTCTGTTTCATTGATTCAGACTGACCTGGTGGCCGGTATCACAGCCGGTCGCCGATTTATAATTGAGTTGTACACACAATCCCGGGAGGAAACGTCTTGAGCAAATACAATTTCGCACCCATGCCTGATGCCGAAGGGTTTTTTGGTGAATACGGCGGTCAGATTATTCCGCCGGAGTTGAAAGTGATCATGGATGAAATCGATCAGGCCTATGAGGAGATCCGCCAGTCGCCGGATTTTATCCGGGAGCTGGAGCAGCTGAATCAGGATTACGTCGGTCGGCCGAGTCCCATTTATCATGCGAAAAGACTGAGCGAAAAACTCGGCGGGGCGCAGATTTACCTGAAGCGCGAGGATCTCAACCACACCGGCGCGCAC
>JAGRHW010000124.1 GCA_020444765.1 Gammaproteobacteria bacterium
GCCTCATGCACAAGCCTAAAACAAGCGGCACGATGAAATCATACCTCAAACACTCAGCAGTGCGCGGCTTTATCAGACAACA
Source organism: Gammaproteobacteria bacterium (assembly GCA_020444765.1). The sequence goes on from JAGRHW010000124.1 coordinate 83, forward strand.
GTTGTTTTTCGTGGTGGTTTTCGGTCAGTTCGGCGGCTTTTCGGTAGGATTGTGCGGCAGATATCCGATCGCCGTTTTTTTCCAGCAGATCGCCGCGCACAGCGTAGAAAAGGTGGTAGTTTTTCAGGCGCTGATCATCGGCGAGCGTTTCCAGCAATGTTAATCCTGCCCGTGCGCCGAAGGCCATGCCATGCGCGACGGCACGATTGAGCTGGATAACGGGGCCCGGCGCCAGGGCATGCAGTTCATCATAGTGGCCGGCGATAGTTTGCCAGTCAGTGTCATCAAAAGTCGCCGCGATAGCATGGCTGGCTGCGATACGGGCTTGCAGTGTGTAGTAGCCAGGCTTGCTGTTTCCTGAGCTGGCCTGTACCAGTGCGGCAAGGCCATGGTCAATCAGCGTCCGGTCCCAGCGACGGCGGTCCTGATCGGCTAGCAGGATCGCCCGACCATGCTCATCGAGCCGCGCATCGAGTCGCGAACCCTGCAGTTCCAGCAGCGCGGTCAGGCCGAAAACCTCAGGCTCGAATGGCGCCAGACGACAAAGCTGGCGACCCAGCCTCATGGCCTCTCGGCAAAGATCGCTGCGCAACCAGTCGTCACCCTGTGTGGCGCTGTAGCCTTCATTGAAGATCAGGTAAATCACCCCGAGCACCGACGACAGACGCGCACCGAGTTCGACGGCCGACGGCAGCTCGAAGGCGACCTGGTCGTCGGCCAGTGCGCGTTTGGCGCGGGTGATACGCTGTGCTACCGCCGCCTCGGAAACCAGCAGCGCACGGCTGATTTCACGCACCGAGAGCCCGGCCACCAGACGCAGGGTCAGGGCCAGACGCGCCTCCACGCTCAGCACCGGATGACAGGCGGTAAAGATCAGGCGCAGCATGTCGTCGTCGACCGGCGTTTCCGCCCAGCTCGCCGGCAAGGTGTTTTCCTGCTCCATGAGTTGCATTTCCTGCAGTACCAGACGATGCTTGCCGTTGGCCATCTGCCGGTGCCGGAGTTGATCTATGGCGCGTCTCGCTGCCGTGGTTTGCAGCCAGGCGCCGGGGTTATCCGGCACGCCGCTGTCCGGCCATTGTTCGAGCGCGGTGACAAAACAATCCTGCACCACCTCCTCCGCCAGCCCGACGTCGCCGAGCATGCGCGACAAACGGGCAATCAGCGACGGTCCTTCGACCCGCCGGCAGGCGGCGAGCAGTTCGGCAATCGTAGTGGCTTGCTGTGGCGTCATGCCAGTTCGAAACGGGCGATTTCGCTGAAACCGCCCCAGATCATCCGCTGCCCGTCAAAAGGCATGGTCTTGTCATCCATCCCGCTGATACGGGGGTCGGCCATCACCTTGGCGTTGATTCTGTCGCGTTCGGCGCGGCTTTCGTAGATGATCCAGGAAAACACCACGACCTCACCGGGCTCGAGCTTGACCGCCATCGGAAAGGACGTGACCACGCCGTCCGGCACATCGTCGGCGACGGTTTCGACAAACTGCAGGGCGCCGTATTCGAGCCAGACCTTGCCGGCATCCTCGGCCACCTTGCGATACTCATCGAGCCTGTCTTTGGGTACGGGAACGACAAAGCCGTCTACATAATTCATGATCGTATCTCCGGGCTTGTAAAATAGCCGAGTTCCCAGATGTGTCCATCCGGGTCTTCGAAGCCATGACCGTACATGCCATCCTGGTCTTTGGCTTCAGTGGTAGTGCGTCCGCCGTTGTCGCTCGCCAGACGAACCAGGCGATCGACTTCGGCGCGGCTATCGCAACCGAGGCAGATCAACACTTCCGTCGAGCACGTGGCATCGACGACGGGTTTAGAGGTAAATTCGGCAAAACGATTCTTTTCCAGCAACATCAGATAAAGCCTGTCGTCGATCCGTGCACAAGCCGTATGCTCGCTGCAATACTGTTCAACGGCGGCAAAACCGAGCGCATCGTAAAAGGCCCGCGAACGCGCGGCATTCAGCACCGGCAGGTTAATCCAGACTTGTTTGGTCATGGCTCCCTCTGCATTTTCAATGCTCGAAGGGCTTCCCAGGCATCATCAGATCGAACTTCCTGATCGTCACCCGGGGCTCTGCCCCGACCTTGCCAGGTTGACGTCAACCCTCATGACAAGGCGCCAGCTCGCGAATTACCACGCTGGCAAAGCGCACCGCCGGGCAACGTTTGGCAATCGCCAGCGCCTGCTCGCGATCCTCGCAATTGAGCAGAAAAAAACCGCCGACCATTTCCTTGGATTCGGCAAACGGACCGTCCAGCACTTGCAGTTCGCCATCGCGCTCCTGCAAACGGATAGCGTGCTTGTCGGACTTCAGTGATTCGGCTCCGGCCAGCAGCCCGTCACGCGCCAGCTCACCGGCAAACGCAGTCATTTCCTGGTAAAGCGCAAGCGCTTCCTGTGGGCTGCGCGTATCCCGGTCACCACGGTTTTCATGAATAAGCAGCATATAACTCACGATGAATTCCCCCTTCAGAACCAGTTAATTTAATGTTCGCCAGACCTAGAACGTCATTTTGTCGAGAGTATCCTGCAGGGACGCGGGATCGACCTCGCGGACGGTTCTGGCCATGGCCCATTCGTGCCCCCAGCGATCGCGCACCTTGGCATAACGATCGCCCCAAAACATATCCTCCGGCGCCATCACCGGTTCACAACCTGCTGAGACGGCTTTGTCAAAAGCGGCATCGACGTCTTCCACATTCAGATGCAGAGTGATCCGGCTGACCGCGTTTTGCAAGGCCTGATTGTCCTGGCAGCCGGCATAGTCGTCGCAGATAAACACGGCACTGTCGCCGATAAAGAAACAGCCGTGCGCCAGATGGCCCTGTTTGTCGGTCAGCCGCATGGCTTCCCTGCCACCGAAAGTCTCGCAATAATAGCTCAGCGCCTCCGCCGCGTTATCACAAACCAGATGGGCTATGACGGATTGTTTATTGGCTTGATTGTCAGTCATCGTGTTACTCCGTTTCAGTGAAGTCTTGCAATGGGTTTGGTAAAAAAGCGTGAACTGGATGAGCCTGCCTCAGAAGTGTCGAGCAGAAAGCCGTCCAGCGTCAGCGCCGCACGGATCCTTCGCCGGCTTTGCAGGCGGGCAAGCCAGACCTGCGCCTCCACGGGATCGGCCACGTCGATCACGGCATATGCATTTGGAGACTTGGTCGATTGCGGGTCCGCCAGCATTTGCAGTCGTGCCATATCCAGCAAAACACCACCACCAGCCAGCTCCTGCTCAAGCAGTGACAGAGCCAACGGAGATGCCTGTTCATCAGTGGATTTCAGCAAGATCAAAAAGCGCATCGGCGGTTGTCTTTGTGGTGTATATAAACTGACGACGAACCAGCCTGTGAAAATCCGACAGAGACGGAGATTTTTTTACGAGTGTTAAAATGCGGGTGCGGGATTTTCCATTCCAACCCGCTACGTCATCCCAAAGTGCCTTATTCGAGGGAGCGTCTTCCCCGAATGCCTTACTCGAGAAGACGTCATCCCCGAGCGCTTTTGTCGGGGATCCAGTAATTTTGTCGGCAAACGATAAGCCTCACCACCGTCGGACAGCCCGCAGCTGGATTCCCGACGGGGCTCAGGAATGACAAAGGCGCGGGATTTTCCATGCGAATCCGTTTCCTCTTTCCCGAATCCTCCAGCCAAGGAAGCGTCATCCCCGAATGCCTTACTCGAGAAAACGTCATCCCCGAGCGCTTTTGTCGGGGATCCAGCACTTGGTCAAAAACGAAACGAAGAGATTTATCGATTCAGACTGACGCCAGAAAAGCCGTCACTATGTCCAGCACCCGCTGCGGATCTTCACGATGCGGCACATGTCCGAAGCCCTGTAAAACCTGTTTTTCACACTTGCCAGCCGGCAGTGTGGTAAAGAGTTCCGGGTGCTTCAACGAGCCGAATTCATCTTTATCGCCGTGTATCGACAGTACCGGACAAACGATGGTTGGCAGAATATCTTCGATCGTCCAGTCGCTGAACTCATCCGAAAGCCAGGAATCGATCCATGCATGCAGAACCCACTCCGCCTTGTCGCCGTGATAACGGCGCAGCCGATCAAGCTGCCCGGCCTCGGTAAAGCTCACCTTCGCATCGCGGATGCCCTGGAGCGTCTGTTCTTCGGCAAAAACCTGTGCCGACTCGGTGATCAGGGCCTCACAGTTATCGACATACGTCGCTGCACATATAGCAGCCATGGCACCGCCAACACTGTGCCCGAAAACAACGAAACGCTGCAAGGCCAGATTCTTTTGCAGCGCTGCAAAGGCGGTCACCGCTTCATCGCTGACAAAGGTACGTGGTATCAGCTGCGAGGGATGCGGGTCCGACTCACCAAAACCAGGCCGGTCATAGGCGATCACTTCACGCCCGGTAGCGCGCGCGAGCAGCTCGGGAAAGTCCCGCCATAAACTCACACAACCCAGCGAGTCGTGAAATAATACAATAGGCGCTCCGGCACTGTCACCGGTTTGCCAGCGTTTGACATAAATTTTTCCCAGCGGGGTGGATACCCGTGTTTCGTTGCTTGTTATTGTCGTTTTCATCCCTTGCCTGTTGATGATTGGAGTGGATTTTCAGGAATGGATTTTAACCGAAATTACCCGGATGGCGAGTTCTCTTACTGACTTTAACAACCTTTAAATTGCGGATCGCGTTTTTCCGCAAAGGCATTCACGCCTTCACGATAGTCCTCTGACTGCCCGAGTTCTCGCATCCCGGCCCGCTCAAGATCCAGTTGAGTTTCCAGCGAGTTGCCGAGACCGGACCAGATCGCCTGCTTGGTACGTGCGTAACCGAGCGTCGGACCGGCGGCGAGTTTGAGTAACAAGGCATCGACAGCCTCGTCGAAGGCTTCGTCAGCCACGCAGTCCCAGATCAAACCCCAGTCTTTTGCCTGCGACGCCGAGACAGGCTCGCCAAGCATCGCCATCCCCAACGCGCGGGCCGGGCCCGCCAAACGCGGCAGGCTCCAGCTGCCGCCGGTGTCGGGCAACAACCCCAGTCTGGAAAACGCCATAATAAATCTAGCCGACTCTTTGGCGATCACCAGATCACAGGCCAGGGCCAGACTGGCGCCCGCCCCGGCGGCGACGCCGTTAACCGCTGCCAGCACCGGCAACGGCAGGGCGCGCAATGCAAGCACCAAAGGCTTGTAGTTATTCTCGATCGAGGCACCGAGGTCAGGCGGTTTATCGCCGGGTTTGCTTTTACGCTCGGCGAGATCCTGACCGGCACAGAAGGCACGCCCGGCACCGGTAATCAAAAGCACCCGCGCCTCGCCGCTGTCGATAGCGGACCGCAGGCTCACCAGTGCCGAGCGGATTTCCTCATGCATGGTTACGGTAAAGGCGTTGAGACGATCCGGCCGGTTCAATACCAGTCTTGCAATACCATTATTCAGGGAATAGTCGATCGAAGAAAATTCGCTCATGTCGACTCCGGAGCAAGCATACCGCTTACAGCGGTGAAGGCGGAAAATCCGGCTTGCGCCGTTGCTTGACGGCCGCCAGCCCTTCGCGCATTTCCGGCGAACCAAAGCCGAGCATCTCCAGCGCCAGCGACTGCTCGAAAGCCGGACCCGCCATACGCAACCACTGATTGAGGCTGTGCTTGGTCCAGCGCAAGGCGGTTTGCGAGCCATTGGCCAGCTTTGCGGCAATCGCCGCGCATTCGCTGTCGAGTTTGTCGTCGTCGACCACTTTGGCGACCAGGCCGATACGTTCCGCTTCCTCACCGGAAATTTCATCCGACAACAGCAGGTGCAGCTTGGCTTTCGCCATGCCGCACAACAGCGGCCAGATGATTGCGGCGTGATCGCCCGCCGCCACGCCAAGCCGCGTGTGCCCGTCGATCAAACGCGCCGTACGCGCCGCCACCGGAATATCGGCCATCAGCGCCACTGCAAGCCCGCCACCGACGGCTGGCCCCCTGATGGCGGAGATAATGACCTTGCTGCATTCGATCATATTCATGACGATACCGCGCGCCTCCTTCCAGACCCGCGCCCTCGCCTCGAAGCTGTCGGCCATGTCATCGACCAGATCCAGCGTTCCGCCACTGGAGAAACCCCTGTCCTGCCCGCGCACGATAATCACGTCGATGCGTTTGTCACGGTCCAGATCCTGCCAGATCGTGGCAAGCTCGCCATGCCCTCTCGCATCGGCAGCCGGCAGCTTACCCGTCTCACCCATCACCACCTCGGCAACCCGGTTTTGGTGAATAATCACCTTAAGGCTGGTGTAATTCTCGTAGTTCACGGGTTTTCCTCCAGATAAGCGGCAAGTCTGTCCCGCCATTCGGGATCTATGGGGGTCGCCCGTGGACCGTTCACATCAGCCCAGACCAAAGTCTGTTTGGCACGAAAGCGCAGTGTCTCACCACAAACAGCTTTCACATCGATTGAAAACGAGGTAGTACCGATACGTGTCACCGACAAGCCATAGTTCAGGGTTTCACCATAGCGACTGGCCGCCAGAAAATCGCATTCCATATGCCGCATCGGCACGCCACGACGGAGTTCTTCATGCAGGGTGAAAAAATCCGTACCCAGCCCGTCGCGGAACCAGTCCTCCACGGTTTCATTGGTCAGCACCAGATAATTCGGGTAGAAGATAATTCCCGCGGGGTCACAGTAGTGGAATCGCACCACCTTGTTACATGTAAAAGCCGCCATCAGTTTGCACTTGCCAGCGGAAATTCAAGCCTGCGCACGACCACCTAGCTCGCCGCCTTGAAATCGATAGCCCCGTCCGGCAGAAGATACAACACATAGGCCCGGCCATCGCTGACCGTCGGCTCGTGCGCCGAACCCGGGCCGTAAACCTTCCAGCCCGCGCCTTGCCCATCAAACCTCGCGCCTGCAGTGAACGGCATCACCAGATCGATTTCGCCCTTGGGGTGAGCGTGATGCGGACCGACTATCGAATCCATATCCACCACATCGACACTGAAACCATGGGTTTCGTCGCTCGGTTTCAACACCCGGCCAAAGCGGATACCGCCATGTTCCCTATCGCACATCCAGCCATCGGCGACAGCCTGTCGGCAGGCCGCCGTCGTACGTTCATACCAGTCGCTACCCGGTCCGTGCTCGTTGTTGAGCCACTGTTCAAGCGCCGTATCAACGGGTTTGCCCTGCAGCTCCCGGGTCAGTTCCGCTATCAGTTGTTGAAAAGCCTCTTTCGTCATTTTTCCCCCTCGGCCTGGAAAACGCCGCTCAAGCGATATCCGAAAGCCGGCAAAAGCTGTAGCCCGATACGCAAAATACAACCACCGGCAAATCCATTGTCAATAGCTGCTGCGCTGGGCTACGGCTTTTGCCGGCCTCCCCTGCGACTGTAGCGTTTCACCATGCCTCGCATATAAGAATACAATCCAGCTGAATCAGCTGTACAACAGGTCGGAAGAGACCGCCTGCGCGGCAAGCGCTTGCAGGGTTCGGGGACTGCCTTGCACAACAACTCGGCGATGATAGAAATTCAGCGCCCGCAGACCACCAAGCTCCTCGCCACCTCCGGCGCGTCCCGGCCCGCCGTGCTGGCAGGTCGGCATCACATTGCCATGACCCGTGTGCTGCTTGCCGACCATGCTGTCCACCACCATCACCCGGCCATGCAGATCGGCGATACCCGCCACCAGCGGGTCGATAAACGACGGCTCATCGGAATAAACGGACGCCACCAGCGAACCCCGCCCACGGCGCGCAATCGCAATAGCCTCGTCGATATCCGTATACGGCATGAGTGTCGCCACCGGACCGAACACCTCGATATCGTTGACAAATTCAGCATCGACGCCTTTGTCGTTACGCAACAGAACCGGTGCAAACAGAGCCCCTTCTGTATCTTGTCCAGAATACAACTCCGCACACTCGCTTCGGAGTTTTTCCACACCCTGCCTCGCCGCGCGGGCCTGCGCCTCGTTGACCAGCGGTCCGACCCGCACACCGTCCTCGGCCGGATCGCCCACCGTACAGGCAGCAAGTTTCGCGACCAGCGCGTCGGCCAGCGGTCCAGCAAGCGACTGCGGCACCAGAACACGGCGAATAGCGGTGCATTTCTGCCCGGCCTTGACAGTCATTTCGCGCACAATCTCACGCACGGCCAGTGCGAATACCTCGCTGTCCGGTTCCACATCAGTGCCGACAATCGCACTGTTGATACTGTCCGCCTCGACATTGATCCGCACCGAACAGGCCAGCAGATTCGGATGCGTGCGAATGCGCGCGGCGGTATCGGCCGAACCGGTAAAAGACACCACGTCGGTCTCATCAAGATGATCGAGCAGATCTCCGGCACTGCCGCACATCACACTCAGTGCGCCTTCGGGAAGAATCCCGGCTTCGATAACGTCACGCACCATCCGCTGTGTCAGCCAGCAACTCGCGGTAGCCGGCTTGGCCAGCACCGGCATGCCTGACAGCAGTGCACCCGCAGCCTTTTCCCACAGGCTCCAAGCCGGAAAATTAAACGCATTGATCAGCACCGCCGCGCCCTGCATCGGTAACAGGAAATGCTGCGCCGAAAAATCACCGGTTTTACTCAGACTATGGCTGTCACCTTCAGTCAGACGAGTGGCATCGCCCAGTTTCTTGCCCAGCGAGGCATAGGTCTTGAGCGTGAAAATCGCGCCCTCGATATCAATCGCCGCATCGTCTTTACCCGAGCCGCTGTTCTCCAGCGAAATCCGGTAATAGTCTTCCCGCTTGTCTGCCAGTACACCGGCAATCGATGACAACAAAGCAGCACGCGCGGCAAAACCCAGACGACGCAAACCGCTACCACCATGTTCCCGTGCATAGTCCAGCGCCTCCGCCAGATCGAGTCCCTGCGTACTGACACGCGCCAGAACACGGCCGTCAAGCGGATTGGTCAACGGCTGACCTTCGCCTGTGCCGCTTTGCCAGCGGCCGGCCAGATAATTTTCCACGTCAATCATGCGTTTTTGTCTATCCCCTTGAGCGAAGGCAACATGATGTTGATCGCTAAATGACATGCTTTATATTACATATTACCGGATTTTTCTCAAGCACTTTATTTCATGTTTGGTTTTATAAAAAGACTTTTCCTGGCTGAAAAAAAAAGCAGGAGTCGATAAAAATCCCTGCTTAAAACACCATGCCATGAATTTTTCCGGCGTCAGAAATACTGCTCATCGAAACAAATCAGTGGCTTGCCTGAAGAAACAACCGTATCGCAGCAGGCCTGCGCCTGTGGCCCCCAGGTGCTCATATAGAACTCAACAGTGGTTCTGAGTCCGTCGAGCCAGCCGGCCTCGAATGCCTCACGATGGCATGCCTTGCCTGCCGCCAGCCACAAGCGCGACAACTGCCAGGAGCTACAAACTACGCCCATCAGATTTAGAAAGGGTACCGCCGCCGGCAGGGTCTCGACCGGCTCTTCACGCAACAGGAAATCACGCGCCTCGGACAGGGCTGAGAGTTGCCTGCGCAGATTCTCCGCCAGTCCGTCAGCACCGGCCTCGGCAAGCTGGTCTGCCACCGTATGGATATCGACGATCAGCTCGTTGAGCGTTTGCCCGCCTTCGCGCTGGATCTT